>CAUQPA010000015.1:0-23752 GCA_963519325.1 uncultured Pseudomonas sp.
CGCCAGCGGCTGCACCTGACCGCCGCCGGCCATCGCCTGCTGGACTACGCCCACCTGGCCTACAAGGTGCTGGAGGTCGGCCGCTTCGCGGTTAATGGCCAGTATCCCGACATCCGTGCCTACACCTGACTCAAAGTCTGCTGCGCGTCGGCCAAACGGCGTTGAAAAGACCCTGGGTCGCCAGCCCGGTCGGAATGCTCATTTACCATTCGTAAACTCGTTCGCGAGCCCGGTCCGCTTCCTCAGGTCTTTTCGTGGGGCCGCCTAGGCCTTGTTTGTCTCTAGCTCGCGAGCCTTTGAATAAGCACTAAGGATGCCCCATGCTGCGCAAGACCCTCGTTGGCTTCACCTTCGGCCTGCTGGCCGCCACCCAGGCCCTGGCTACCAGTCTCGTAGTGGGCGACCAGAGCTACAACGCCCGCACCGTGATGGAAGCCGCTGGCGTCCTGAACGATCTGCCGTACCAACTCGAGTGGAAGCAATTCACCGCTGGCTCGCCGGTGGCCGAGGCGCTCAACGTCGGCAGTCTCGACCTGGGCTTGCTGGGCGATGCTCCGCCGCTGTTCCTTGGCGCCCTGGGCGCACCGATCAAGGTGGTGGGTATCAGCCGCCAGAACCTCGACGGGGTGGCGATACTGGTCCGCGGGGACTCCAGCATCCATCGCCTGGCAGATTTGAAGGGCAAGACGGTGGCCATCTGGAAGGGCTCCTGGAGCCAGCAGCTAGCGCTGGCCGCGCTGGACCGCGCCGGGGTGCCGCGCGACCAGGTGAACTTCCGCTATCTCAACGCCCTGGATGCCTCCCATGCCCTGGAAGGCGGTTCGGTGGATGCCATCGCCACCTGGGAGCCCTATGTCACCCAGGCCCAGCGCCAAGGTGCGCGGGTGCTGACCACCGCCGAGGGACTGATCCCGGCGCAGAGCTTCGTGGTCGCTAGCCAAGGGGCCCTGGACGACGCCGCCAAGCATGCCGCCATCGCCGACTTCCTCCAGCGCCTGCAACGCGCCCGTACCTGGGCCAACGCCGATCCCGAACACACCCGCCGTTACGCCGCCGCCTGGGCGGAACGCACCCGCGCCGACGCCGCCATCGCCCAGGCCTGGTTCGCCCGGGCGCATACCAGTGTCGGGCCGGTGACGCCCGCGGCCATCGCCCAGGCGCAGCGCACCGTCGACTTCTTCGCCGGCGAGGGCCTGGTGAAGGGCTATGATGCCAGCCGCCTGTTCTACAACGGCTTCGCGCAGAGCCTGGCGGAACCGGCGCAGACGGCGCAACGCTGAGCAGGGCGCAGCAGGGGAGGCGTTGCGTTATGCTTGGAGCGCATGTCCAGCAGCGGGAAGTCAGACGCCTCCTCATGAAGACCGACGATATCGAAGCCTTTGTCGCGGTGATCCGCAGCGGTTCCCTCAATGCCGCCGCCCAGTCTCTGGGGCTGACGCAGCCGGCCATCACCCGGCGCCTGCAGAGCCTGGAGCAGGACCTGGGCGTCGAGTTGCTCGACCGCCATACCAAGCCGCTCAAGCCGACGCGCCTGGGCCAGGAGGTCTACGGCCATTGCCGCGCCATCCTGAGCGAGATGGACGCCCTGCGCGAGCGGGTGGCGGGCGATGCTCCGCCCTCCGGGCTGTTGCGCCTGGGCGTTCCCCAGACCCTGGGCGATGCCCTCTTGCTGGATGCCGTGCGCGAGATCCGCGCCCGCTATCCCGAGCTGCGCACCCAGGTGGCGACCGGCTGGGGCAGCGTGCTGGTGAGTCGTGTCGAGCATGGCGAACTGGATGGCGCTCTGGTGCTGTTTCCGGCCAACAAGGTTTTTCCCGACGGCGTCGAGGCCCAGGCCTTGGGCGCCATGCCCTTGCAGGTGGTCTGCGCCCGCGACCAGGCGCCGGCCAAGGCGCAACGGCTGGCCGATATCCAGGAGCAGGGCTGGGTACTCAATCCCGACGGCTGCGGCTTTCGCGCCAGCCTGCAACGCACCCTGGCCGAGCAGGGCCAGGCGCTGCGCATCAACCTGGAAACCTATGGCACCGAACTCCAGCTCGGCCTGGTGGCCGACGGCCAGGGACTCGGCCTGGTCCCGGCGCCGCTGCTGGCACGCAGCGCCCACCGCGAACGCCTGGCGGCCATCCCGCTGAAGGACTTCAAGCCAGAAATCCAGCTGTGGCTGATACACCCGCGTTTTCTCGGGCCGTTGCAGGAAGTGGTGTTGAGGTTCGCCGATCTGAGTAGCCGCCTTACCCAATAGCCTGCTACCTGGTTCTTACTTTCAGAGGCTCTTGCTGATGGTGACCACCTTCGGTGCGGGCATTCTGTTACCTATACAGGCGTAGCGCGAGCGACGGAGCGGCCTGCTCCTAGTTGCGGATAATCTCCTTCCGCTCTTCTTGACAAATAATAACATTGACTTGAAACCGCTTGCCTAGAGCCTTTGCCACAATTAATTTTATCTCGAAATCTTCTTGCCAGGCACACCGAAAAGCGGTGCCACTAACCTCTATTCGGTATCCGGTATAGGCGTGGGCGGCGTATTGCGTGCAGCATGCTGATGTAGGTTAATTAATTTGTGGGGGCAGGGATGGCACTTCGCACTGGGGATAGGCATAACGGTGACTATCTTGTCCAGACGATTTATCGTTGTAATTTTCTGTTGTTATTCAGGCCGCCTTCCCGCCGGCGTCTTGACTTGATAACGCATAGGTTGCGGGCAGTAACCGGTGCCAAAGGAGATAGGCGTCTGACGCTAGATCAGGTCAATCTCTTACTTGCGAAAGCCTATTCAGTTGCCACTGCACGAAAGTTGGATTCAGACCAGCAGAAGGCAAGTCCTCGCTGGGGGGCTGGACTTCTGCTTCAGAAATACCTTGCTTTTCAACTCAACGCTGATTCGGAAAAGTCCGTGCAGGTCTTGAAAGAGAACGTCGACGTCTAGAGATAGGTTCTCCATGACTACGTCATCATATCTCTCTTTGATAGGTCAATGACTACCAGATCTCCATCGCCGAAATAGAGTTCTATCATCTTTTTGATGACGGCTTCCCTGGTGCCATTTGTGCTTATTAGAGCAGGCGGAGGTGTAGCAGCGTTTTCGCTTTGCCTTTCATCATAATCGGTACTGTATTCTGACTTGGTGCGGTTTGATTCTGGGTCTTGAATATTAGGATGATGCTGGTTGTCCAGTCCAGGTTGGCCGGAGCAAGGCTGTTTGGGGAAGTGGTTATATGTTATTATTTCGAAATTTTGCGTTGCTGGCAATGCGCGGATTGGTTGTTACACGTTGTTTTTAACTGATCCATATGGTGGTTGGTAGGCTGGAAGATGTATTGGTGAATGTGTAGAGGGTGCGAAGGAGTTCGAGATGTCGGGGATGGAACTTAAGACAAGAGAAGATGCCGAGCAGCTCGGGCGTCCCAGAAGACTCGGATGCCTTACTGCCAGGCGCTTTGTTGAAGCGCCTTTCCGGGTATTGGTCAGGCCAGCTCTTTCAGCGGGTACCGCCATAGTCCAAGACTCGATGGACCTTGATTTTTTGATTCTTGAGCAACAACGGGGCGACGATAACGCTCGGGTGCTGGCAGAGATTGTCAGGTTGCGAGCGCTCAGTAAACGCACGGTTCTATTGCTGGTAGTCCATGGCTGCTATCGCAGTGTCAGGCTGGATTATCTGAAGGCGGGAGTGGACGTGGTAGTCCAAGGTGGGCATCGCTGCGAGGCCGAAATCTCCGTCATATTGGATCGGCTGTACAAAAATGCCCGTGGCTTCGATTTCCTTCTGCTGCTGGATACGCTACGTCTGCAATTGACATCCGGAGATCGCACCGTAGAGCTTTCTTATTCGGAGATGGCGGCGTTACGGGCACTGTTGAGGGATACCGCGCATGTACTCAGCTATGATCAGTTGGCTACAACCTTTGGCATGAGTTCGCCGTACTACGACAGAGGTGCGCTATCGAAATCGGTAAGTAGGCTCAGGACCAGAATTCATTCGGTCTTCGGCGTCAATCTGATCGAAAGTATCAGAGGTTATGGCTACCGGCTCAATCGTGGGCTTTTGGACGTCAAATGAAGTTCCTACTGCTGCGTGCCTGCCCCCTATGAGCGCCTGCATCTTCCCTACGATGCACCAGCACGTCTATGACCGGGCCGGTCGACCGGTTGGGCACTACCTACGAGCGGGTCATCGGCGTGATTTCGTTGGGCGCTTGAAGCAACATCCAGCCAAGGCTCGGAGTTACGTCGACATCATTACGAACGAAATGCTGCTGCGTGCTCAGATATCGGCGCTTCAAGTTGCGCCCGTAAATGGAGGCCGACCTGGCTGCAATACGGTGCTGTATTTCGTCGAGTGCGAGGTGCTTGCACTGTTGCAGGAGACCAAGGTGGAGGAGCTGCAAGAGGCGGCAAATACCTTGCGACGTAGAAAGGCAACCCTCGTGCTGCGATTGTACGACGATTTCGAGAGTTTGCTACCAAGGGGCAATTGCGCCCTGTTCACTGAGGCGCTCTGCCGGCTGCGTGAGCAGGGTGTAAGGGTCGCTGTCGGAGCTTCCACTGACCCTGGGCAACTGGTTCGAGTGCTGCAGCGACTGGGCTGTATTGACTATCTGTTCCTGAGTCTGAGTGGGCTGTCCGCGGCTACGTCGTCCGCCGTTCAGGCCAGGCATATCGGTGAAATGCGAGATCTCATGGTCGAGCAGATAAACGCGAACAGCACCCTGTTTGTCGCCTCTGGAATGGAAACTGCGTACGCCAACGAATTGGCACAGTTCCTGCCATTCACCTACTGGATGGGTAGCTACCTTTCTGCGGCAGAGCGTCTCTGAGCGGTGTCGTGATGCCGATAGGAAAGTTCGTCGATTCGAGTCATCCGAGGTTGTCATGTTGAGCATTTCGGTCGAGGTAAGCGGCGTCCAAGGAGGAGTCGCCGCCACGAGCGGGGGTGGGTACCTGGTACCTAGCCTGAATGAAGAGTTGCATCACTGGATCTGCGGTCCGCAAGCAATGACTTGTGAGGGAGCCACGTGGACGCTGTGTACCGAGGCCAATAGCTTGGTGTTTCAGGGAAGTGAAGTGAGTCTTACTCATTTTGAAACGTTGATACTGGACGAATTGGTCCGGAGCAGGGGAGGGGTCGTGAGTAAAGAAAAGATCATTATCCGGCTCGGTCGCGATGCCGATCATTACTCAGGGCTGGAGATGTGCATGAGCCGCCTGCAGCGCAAATTCAAGAGCCACTTCGGGCAACAGAGGCTCTTCGTTGCCGTACGTAACCGAGGGTACCGGCTAACCCAACGAATTTACTTGGCTGTGTGAGTACGGTGTAAAGAAAAGATTCGGTGGCCCAAGAAAAGCCAGTTAATTCGAAGGCAAGTTTCTGAGTTCCTGTCGTTGTTTTGGCAATAGTTGGGAGCTTGTCATGGCCGTCAGGCGGATTGGGGGCTGCTTGGCCACTTTCTGATATTGCTTCCGAGAAGGGCGCTATCTTTGTAGAAGTGTTGCCGGGTCCGCAACAAAGAGTGAGAATTAGAAATTCAATCGGATTGCGTTGCTCCTCACTAAAAAAGCAATGGCAATGGCAATGGCAGTCAGGGAGAGGCTATGGGTCTGAGTAATGGTTTGATTCTGCTGGCGGTTTTGTCGCTGGTATTCGCTCATGTGGCCCTAATTCATTGTCGCTATGAGTTATGGCGTCGAGAGGTAGCCACAAACGTGCAGGACGCATTAGCCGATGATGATCTTTCCGTGTTCGAAAAAACGCTGCTCCTGCGCGTGCTCTATGTCTCGCTACGATGGTGGTTTTTGCCCGCCACCCTGGTTGCGTCTAGCCTGCTGGTGCCCTGGCTGTGTTTTTCCCGACCTGAGGAGCGCTACGAGAAGTTTTCAGCCAAGACGCTGCCGCTCCTGTTGCAGTGTCTGAAACTCCAAGTGATCAGACACCCTCTGGTCGCGTTCTCTGCGGGAATTCCGCTTATATTGTGGATACTCCTGATAAGCGCATTGGCCGTGCTCCTTCCAGGGGTCCGTAGGCCAGGAATGGAGGACCTGTTGAGAGTCTTGGGCAGTGGTTTGGCGCTGCTTCCGGAATGATGTTTAGCGAGTTGGACGTAGGCGTGCAGATGTTTGTTATTTTTTGGCCGAAAAATACCGTTGTCTCCCTGTGTCGGTATTGGAAGAATGGCGGCGTGTGACAAGGCGAACAGGGTCGTCCGTATCGGGGTCGATTGAAAAGGATGCCTTTACAATCAGGGCGGTGGTCGGATTTTTCATCCGGCTAATCGACAGGTCTTCGCAGAAGTTTGGCTGGTGATCCCCGCGCGTGCGGCCTCTATGGGTTAGGCCAATACGTTGCGGTGGCGGCATCAAACGTATGAGGCCGCTCTGGCGAAAATCGAAGAGCGTGAGTTGTTGCCCCATGGCAAGGGCAGTGGCTTCCTATTGCCCATGAAAAGGCTTCAACTCGAATTAAGGATGCAGTAAGTGGCAGACGATCTCAGGGAATGGAAAGTGTTGGGCAGGCAACTGTTCGTCGCCAGGAGGTTTATTGTCGGTGCCGTTGTCGCAGCGGGGCTGGTGGGCACCTTGTATTGTGTGCTCACGCCACCCGTTTTCCAGGCCAATGCGTTACTGCAGATCGAGTCCCAGAAAAGCGATATCTTCGGTAGTTCCGAACTTTCCCTGTTATTGGGCAGTTCGTCTTCTTCCGCCGCTGAGATCGAGATCATCAAGTCACGGTCGATCTTAGCGAAGGCCATCCAGTCCCTTGGCCTGGATGTCGACATCGAACCGGTACGCTTTCCGCTGATCGGCGGTGCCATCGCCCGTTGGTTGACGCCTGAGGATTCCAGTCCGGTCGCCCCGGTATTGGGCCTGTCCAGCTATGACTGGGGTGGCAGTCAGCTCGCCATCTCGCAATTGGAGGTGCCTTCGGCCCTGGAGTATCAGCCGCTGTCGTTGGTGGTCGAGGGTAAGGACAGCTTCGCGCTATACCAGGATGACCGCCTGCTGCTGAATGGGCGAGTCGGCGAGCGGATCGAGCGACGAGGTGTCGTGCTTCGCGTCGAGCGCCTGGTTGCCAATCCGAACGTACGGTTCCAGGTCATCAAGACTCCAGCGCTCTTCGCCGCCCTGGATCTACAGGAGCAGCTCGACGTCACTGAGCGCGGCAAGGATACCGGCGTACTCAATGCCGCGCTCGCCGGGACAGATTCTGCTCAAGCCAGGGCCCTGCTGCAACGAATACTCGAGCTGTACGTTCAGCAGAACCGTGATCGGGTATCGGCAGATGCCGCCGCCAGCCTGGTGTTCATCAGGAGCCAACTGCCCAAGGTGAAGGCTGATCTGGATCAGGCGGCGAATGCCCTGGACAGTTATCAGCGCAATGAAGGCAGCATCAATATCGATCTGGAAACCAAGGCTTTGCTGGATCAGATAGTGGGCTTGGAAGGAGAGCTGAGTAGCCTGCAACTGAAGAAGTCCGAGCTCGAGCGCCTCTATACGGCCAACCACCCGGCGCTCAAGACCCTCGAGAGTCAGATCGGCCTGTTGCAGCAGCGCCGGCAGCGGCTGCAGACGCAGAGCCGCGTACTACCCAATACACAGAAAGATCTGTTTAGTCTGACCCGCGACGTCCAGGTGGCCTCGGAAACCTATTCCCAATTGCTCAATCGCGCCCAGGAGCTGGCGGTCGTCCAGGCTGGAAGCCTCGGGAACGTCCGTATTCTCGACGACGCCGAGGTTGATGTACGCCATCCCGTAAAGCCCAGATCCATCCTGGTCATTGCCGCCGCCACGTTGTTCGGCCTGTTTCTCGCGGTGGCGGTTTGTGTGATCCGCTTTTCGCTGCGGCCCACGCTGTCATCGATCAAGATGCTGGAGAGTTTCGCGCTACCGGTCTATTCGGCCGTGCCCTACAGCGTTGCGGAGAAGCGTATTCGCTCCGGCAAAGGTGCCAAGCCGCGGCTGGCGGGTAGCCCGCCGGCGGTACTGGCGGCGCGCTTCCCGCTGGAGAACGCCGTAGAGGCAATGCGGGCTCTGCGCACCAGCCTGCACATCCTGAGCGAGGACGCGCCGAACAATCTGGTGCTGATCGCGGGCGCCACCCCCGGCGTGGGCAAGACCTTCGTCTCGGTGAATCTGGCGAGCATCGTGGCCGCCACCGGCAAGCGTGTCTTGCTGATCGATGGCGACCTGCGACGGGGCCAGGTGCACTCGCTGTTGAACACTCCACTCGCTCCGGGGCTGGCCGATGCCCTGATCGACCGGATCGAGCACACCGGCTGCATCCATCCTACCTCCATAGACAATCTCTTCGTGATGCCAGGTGGTGCGCGCCGGGGCATAGGGTCGGAAGTCCTGCATGGCGACGGCCTCAAGTGGCTGCTGGAGCGCGTCGGAGCTGACTACGATGTGGTGATTCTGGACTCCCCACCGCTGCTGGTCGCCACCGACGGCGCCCTGCTCGCAGCGCATTGCGGCATCAAGTTCCTGGTCACCCGTCTAGGCGTGAACACCTTCCAGGAACTCGAATTGGCGCTGCAGTCACTTGGCAATCTGGGTATCACAGCCACTGGGCTGGTGGTGAATGCCTCGGCGAACACCCGTGAGCAGAGTTATGGCTATTCGAGTTACTACGATGCTACGTCGGAGGCTTGAGGCTTTTACGCCCGGCGTGGGCCGATCCCTGGGGCGAGTGACGGCGGCGCTGGGCGAGCAACTGGCCTATACCGGCGCCTTCTTCGTCGTCCAGCTGGTGGCGGCGCGCTGGTTGGGCACCGACGACTTCGCGCTGTTCGCCTCTTTGTATTCAGTGGTCATCCTGTTGAGTCTGATTCATGGCTGTGCGGTCTTCGATTCCCTGCTGCTGTTCGGCAAGCAGGGTGGTCGCCTGACGCTGAGCGGCCTGTTGACCGCTCATGCCGCCGTGGCGGCGGTGCTGTCGGTGGCGACGCTGTATCTCATCGTCCTGGTTGGCCTCTCTTTGCCACTGGCGCTGCTGTTCGTGCTCGCTTGCGTCAGCTTCGCCCTCTATTGGACCGCGCGTGCCCTGGCCATCGTCAAGGGCCGGACCGGCTGGCTGATCGTTCCGCCGCTGGTACAAACCCTGCTGGTATTGCTGGCGCAGGAAACCTCCGCCAGGGGCGACATCGCCACGCTTCTGGGATGCATCGTGGTCGGCAGCGGCGTACCCGCGTTGTTCATCTATCGCCACCTCAACAGAGGCGTGGACTACCGTCTGGGTGCGGGACGGGGCAAAGCCTTCATCAGTGTCAATCTGCTGGCCCAAGTCATCTTCTGGGGTTTGACCCATGGCCTGGTCATCTACTTTTTCCTGCGCGGTGCACCGGAGCAGGCGGGGAGTCTGAGGATCAGCCTGACGTTGCTGCTACCCGCGCAGTACCTCTGCATCGCGCTTTCCAACCAGGTGTTGCCGCAACTAATCGGCATGCTCGCGAAGCAGCAGCGACGGGCCTTCGTCAGCCGATCGCTACAGCTGCTGGCCGCCTGTGTCGTGTTGAGTGCGCTCTATGCCGGGGCCTTGGCCCTCGGGGTGGGCGAAGCGCTGCACTCTTTGTTCGGTAAGTCTTTCGGTGGCGTCCATGGCGGCGTGCTGCTGCTGCTGCCAGTGGCCTTCGCGCTCGTACAGGTTGGACGCACCCTGCTCAAAGCGAGTGGTGATTACCGGCTGCTGCTGTTCTGCACGCTGCTGGGACTGGTGGTCGTGATGATCAGTGAGGTCATCGCCCAACCGCGAGCAGATCAGATACTTGTTTATGGCGTCGTGTCCGTTGCCCTAGCCCTGGGGCTGGCAAGTGGCCGACTGCTGCGGAAAATCAATGTCAAGGATGGTGAGTGAGATGAACATTCTAGTGGTGGGCGTGCCGTTCAGCCGCAACCTGGGTGATGGGGTCATCTTCGACAACCTCCGCTACCTGTACAAGAAGCACAGCCGCTTCTCCCGCGTCATTCCGCTAGACCTCGCCGGGCGCGAGACCTTCGAGTCCGGCGATCGGCCGGTGTCCAACCGGGTCGCCTTGTTCTCCAAGCTGCCAGGGTTCACCCGCAAGATCGCAGTCGCCGCCTTCATCCTGGCCAATTTCCTCTGTCGCTGGCGACGCGGCTGGAAGACCAAGGTGCTCGCTGCCGACGTCATCGTCATTGGCGGGGGGCAGCTGTTCCTCGACGAGTCCCTGAATTTTCCCCTCAAGCTCTATCTGTTTTCCCGGTTGCTGAAACACAACCCTTCAGCCAATCGCTACATCGCCTTCGTCGGGGTCGCGCCGTCCCTCAGTCGGTTCGGTCGTTTCCTGTTTCGCGCTGCGCTCGACAACATTCGCCCGCAATCCGTCACCCTGCGCGACCCCGAATCTCGTACCCGCTTCGCCGAGCTCATCAGCAAGCGCTATCCCCTGGCGGTGGCGGCAGATCCTGCGCTGTTCTCGGCCGAGTGCTACGGCGTTCCCAGCCGCAGCCGGACGCGGGTAGAACGTGTTGGTCTATGCATCGCCGATCCGCGCGGCCTTGATGTCGAGGGACGACTGGGTGAAGACTTCCATGCTGGTCTCGCCGAGTATTTTTCGACGCTGGCCAGGGCGTTACATGATGCGGGTTATCAAGTCGCGCTGTTTACCAATGGTGCCTTGGAAGACGAGGCGCTCAAGGATGATATCCATCTCAACCTGGGGCTTGCCGAAGTCCAGCGCCTTGAACGCCCCCTCACGCCAGGTGCCCTGGTGGACAACATCGCTACCTTCGACCTGCTGGTGGCGCACCGGCTGCACGCCAACATCATCGCCCTGGCGCTGGGCGTGCCCTCCATCGGCCTGCGCTGGGATGCCAAGGTCGAATCCTTTTTCCGGATGAGTGGGCGGTCGGAGGCCTTCCTGAATGATCTGGTACCGACCGTGCCGACGACTCTGGCTCGTCTCGAGGCCATTACCGGTACGGCCGCACCACAGGCGGCGGAGGCTCTCGCCGCCAGGGTCAGGGCTACCGTCGCCGCTCAGGTTCAGCGGTAGGCACGTCATGGCCATTCCCGTCGCCTACCGCCTGCTGCTCGGGCTGCTGAGCTGCTGCCTGGCCCTGCTGGTCACCCTGCATCAGGACGAGCTGCTGCCTGCCTATTTTTTCACCGACGCAGGGACCATCAGCAACCTCATCAGCTACGTCGATCTGCAGTCGGCGGAGCAGGATTCCTTCGTTGCCACCGCCTGGGTGTTCAAAACCCTGGGTGGCGATGGCGGCCAGTTGCTCATCATCCTCACCGTTATGGCGGTGTGTCTGCTGATCTGCCACTGCATCCAGACGCCGTTGCACCTGGTCGTCGCGCTGGTCTACCTGGTGCCCTTGCTGCTTTACAACCTCAAGCTCTCGAAGGAAACCATTGTCCTGGTACTGAACCTGACCTGCATCGCCGTGGCTCTGCTGTGCCGGCGCCACGCCATGCAGGTGGTTCTGGTGGTAGCCCTCTACCTCATCTACGCCTGTTTCTTTCGGGTGTATTACGCACTCGTAGCGCTGCTGATCCTGTTTTTCGGACTGTTCTGGGCGGTCAAGCCACCCATGCGACTGGTCTTGCTCACGCTCCTGGTACTGGCTTGCCTGGCCATCCCACACGATGTCTGGAGCAACCTGCAGTTGCCGCGGGATCAGGTGAACCAGTCGCGCGAAGGACTCAGCGATTCCAAGACGCTCTTCACCAACCTGCTGACGCCCAATGGGCTGGCCACGGTACTGCCCAACTCGGGCTACGCCGCGATGCGTTTCTATTTCGCGCCGCTGTTTTCGCTGCGTGTCCAGGAGCTGTTGCTGGCTGGGGTGCTGTGGGGAGTGACGCTGCTGCTACTCAGCAAACGTAACCCGGGTCACGTGCTGGCCTGCATCGCCATCGCCAACTTCCTCATCCAGACCTTCTTCGAACCCGACCTGGGTTCCTTTCTCCGGCACCTTTGTGCCTATGCCTTCTGTCTGTTCGCCTTACCCACCCAAACGTCAGTGATCAAGTCAACGCAGGAGCGAACCCATGGCTGAAGTTCTGAAAGTGTTGCATGTGGCGGAGACCGTCAAAGGTGGGGTCGCCAGCTACCTGAATCTGCTGGAGCGACAGGCTGCAGAAATGCACTGCGAGTTTTATTTCCTGGCGCCTGCCAGCCAGCGTGATCAGCTCGATGTCGTCCACCTGTTGACGCACAGGCATCGGCGCAGCTTGACCGGCGTCCTGGGCCTGGCCCGCGCCATCCTGCATGCGGTGGAGGAGACGGGGGCCAGCGTGGTCTACGCCCATAGCACCTTCGCCGGTTTGGCGCTGTGCCTGGCTACCGTGCGCCTGGATAGGCGAATTCGTACGCTCTATTGCCCGCATGGCTGGGCCAGTCTGCGCAAGTCCAGATCCTGGGTCTCCTATTGCGTCAGGACCGTGGAGCGTGCCATTTCCCACGTGCCCTCCGGAGTGGTCAACATCTCGCGCTTCGAACACGCCTACAGCCGCTCGATGGGCTTCTCCCCACGTTGTGTGCTCATCGAGAACACCGTGCTGCCCAGCGGGCCCGCGGTGACTCAGTCCCCGCTGTTTGATCCCGCAGTCATCAATGTACTCTTCGTCGGTCGTTTCGATCGGCAGAAGGGCTTCGATATCCTCTGCGATGCCATGCGTTATCTGAATCGTCAGGCACCGGGGCGATTCTGCTTCCATCTGGTTGGTGATGTAGTGCTGCGTGACCATCAGCAGGATTTCGCCTTCGCCAAGAACATCCACTATCACGGCTGGGCGGCGGCGGACGAGATCGACTTCTACTACCGCAACGCCGATTTCCTGGTCGTCCCTTCGCGTTGGGAGGGCTTCGGCCTCTGCGTGCTGGAGGCCTTCCGCAATGGCCTGCCGGTCATCGCCAGCCGCTCGGGGGCCTTGCCCGACCTGGTCGAGCACGAGCGCACCGGCTTGCTGTTCGACGGTACTGCGGAGCACCTGTGCGAGCAACTCTGCGCGGTCACGCGTGAGGACAAGCTGCGCTGGGGCGAAAGATGCCTGCAGGCCTACAGTCAACGCTTCGCCCTGGAACGCTTCGTCGGTGCCTATCGGGCGTTGTTGCATCCACTGGCATCCGAGCCTCAAGCATGAGGCGGCTGATGCGGGTCCTGCCTTGGGCGGTGGCCGTGTTGATCATGCTGGCGGCCGCCCCTAGCGATGCACGTGAGCCAGTCTTCCGCAGTGAACTGCCACTACCCCTGGGGGTGCAGATCGATCCGGAGACGGTTACCGATGAGGATCTACGGCAACTGCGGGAAGTCGGCTTCGACTTCGTGAGGTTCGGCATCCGGCCATTAGTCGCCCAGCGAACGGCGGTGCCGGTCGACTATCCTCGACTGACCGCACGTATTCGAGACCATGGGCTGCAGAGCCTGGGGACCCTCTTCGGTGGTGCCGGTGTCTGGGGTCCGACCAGCTCCAGCGTAGACGCTCCTGCTCAACGCTTTGCCGATTTCGCGGCCGACATCCTCCGCGACGCTGCGCTTCGGGTAACGGCCTTCGAGCTCTGGAACGAGCCCGAGCTCAAGACCTTCCTGAACCCGGCACGCCAGGACCAATTCGAGCAGGCCATGCGCCTGACCTGCGAGCGGCTGGAGCGGCTCCCGGGGCGTCCGGTGCTAGCCGGCTTCGGTTTCGCCCGCTTTCCTTTCGATGAGCGTAACGCCAGGCTTCAGGACCTGGCTTTCCAGTTGCTGAAGACGGGCTGCCTCCAGGAACTATCGGTCCATCCCTACCGCAACCAGCCGGAAAGCGTCATTGGCGATTATCGGCAGCTCGCGGCTAGCGCGGCCGAGCGGGGAATTTCCCGGTTGACGATCCTCGCCTCGGAGTGGGGTTATGCGAGCGTGCTGCCGCGTCGATCGCAACACGCGCAGGCGCAACTGCTGGTGCGGACCTACCTGTCCAACATCGCTGCCGACGTCGCTGCGCTCAACCTCTATGCCTGGCGAGATCGCGGTACCAACCCGCTAGCGCGAGAAGACAATTTCGGCCTGGTCGATTATCGGGGTCAACCGAAGGAGGCATTTCATGCCCTGCGTGACACCCTGCAGGTGCTGCGCGGTTATCGGCTATCCAGCTACCACTTGCAGGGCCAACTGCATCGCCTAGTGCTGAGCAATGGCAAGAGCCAGCTGTATCTGTACTGGACGGATGGCACCGCCGCTTCTCTGCCGTCCGACGACGTACCGAGGGAGGCGTGCGAAATGCTCTACCTGGGCAGCACCTCGCAGTTCTCGGCTTGCCCGCCTGCCGGAGGTCTGGGTCGATTGGTAGACAGCCGACCGCTTGCCCTGCGCATGAAGCCTTAAGACGACCGGGCGGACTTCAATCAGCTCCGCCCGGTCCTTCACTCAGGCTTTTAGGAACTCCCGCAATACGTAGTGCAGGATGCCGCCGGCCTTGAAGTAGCTCACTTCATTGGCCGTATCGATGCGGCAGAGCACCTCGACGCTTTCCAGGCTGCCGTCCTCGCGGGTGATCTCCAAGGTCAGCGGCATGCGCGGGCGCAGTTCGACGCCATCAATGCCCAGCACGGCGATCTTCTCCTTGCCGGTCAGCCGCAGGGACTTGCGATCCACGCCGTCCTTGAACTGCAGCGGCAGCACGCCCATGCCCACCAGGTTGGATCGGTGGATGCGCTCGAAGCTCTCGGCCACCACGGCTTTCACACCCAGCAGGTTGGTGCCCTTGGCCGCCCAGTCGCGGGAGGAGCCGGTGCCGTATTCCTTGCCAGCGATGATCACCAGCGGGGTATTTTCCAGCTCGTACTTCATGGCCGCGTCGTAGATCGACAGCTTCTCGCCACTGGGCACATGGTAGGTGTTGCCACCTTCTTCGCCACCGAGCATCTCGTTCTTGATGCGGATGTTGGCGAAGGTGCCTCTCATCATGACTTCGTGGTTGCCGCGGCGGGAGCCATAGGAGTTGAAGTCGGCATAGGCCACGCCATGCTCGGCTAGGTAACGGCCGGCGGGGCTGTCCTTCTTGATGTTGCCGGCGGGGGAGATGTGGTCGGTGGTCACCGAATCGCCCAGCAGCGCCAGGATGCGCGCGTCGTGGATGTCGGCGATGCGCGGCGGATCGCCAGCGATGCCTTCGAAGAACGGCGGATTCTGGATATAGGTGGAATCGGCGTCCCAGACATAGGTCTCGGCGTCCGGCACCTGGATGGCCTGCCACTTCTCGTCGCCGTCGAACACCGCGCCGTATTGCTTGTGGAACATGGCGGTGTCGAGCTTCTGCACGGCGTCGGCCACTTCCTGCTGGCTCGGCCAGACGTCCTTCAGGTAGACCGGCTGGCCATCGTTACCGGTGCCCAGCGGCTCCTGGGTCAGATCGACCTTCACGCTGCCGGCCAGGGCATAGGCCACCACCAGCGGCGGCGAGGCCAGCCAATTGGTCTTGACCAGCGGATGCACCCGGCCTTCGAAGTTGCGGTTGCCCGACAGCACCGAGGCCACGGTGAGATCGGCGTCCTGGATGGCTTTCTCGATGGGGTCGAGCAGGGGGCCGGAGTTGCCGATGCAGGTGGTGCAGCCATAGCCAACCAGATCGAAGCCGAGGTCGTTGAGATAGGGGGTGAGGCCGGCGGCGTTGTAGTAGTCGGTCACCACCTTGGAGCCGGGGGCGAGGGACGACTTGACCCAGGGCTTGCGCATCAGGCCTTTCTCGGCAGCCTTCTTTGCCAGCAGACCGGCAGCCATCATTACGCTGGGATTGGAGGTGTTGGTGCAGGAGGTGATGGCGGCGATGACCACGGCGCCGTCTTCCAGTTGGAAGGTCTCGCCATTCAACTGGACTTCGACGCTGCTGCCGACCTTGCTGGCCTCGGCTTTTTTCGGTGCCAGGGCGGTGAAGTCGCCGAAGGTCTTGGCCACCTCGCCAAGCAGCACGCGGTCCTGGGGCCGCTTGGGACCGGCCAGGCTGGACTGGACCTCGCCCATGTCCAATTCGAGGACATCGGTGAACACTGGCTCGTCACCGGGGTTGCGCCACAGGCCCTGGGCCTGGGTATAGGCCTCCACCAGTTGCACGGTCTCCTCGGGGCGGCCGGACAGGCGCAGGTAGTCCAGGGTGATCTGGTCCACCGGGAAGAAGCCACAGGTGGCGCCGTATTCCGGGGCCATGTTGCCGATGGTGGCACGGTCGGCCAGGGGCAGGGTGGCCAGGCCGTCGCCGAAGAATTCGACGAACTTGCCCACCACGCCCTTCTTGCGCAGCATCTGGGTCACGGTCAGCACCAGGTCGGTGGCGGTGATGCCCTCGCGCAGCTTGCCGGTGAGCTTGAAGCCCACTACCTCGGGAATCAGCATGGACACCGGCTGGCCAAGCATCGCCGCCTCGGCCTCGATACCGCCTACGCCCCAACCGAGTACGCCCAGGCCGTTGATCATGGTGGTGTGGGAGTCGGTGCCCACCAGGGTATCGGGGAAGGCGTAGGTCTTGCCGTCTTCTTCCTTGGTCCAGACGCTGCGACCGAGGTATTCCAGGTTGACCTGGTGACAGATGCCGGTGCCCGGCGGCACCACGCGGAAGTTGTCGAAGGCGTTCTGGCCCCAGCGCAGGAAGGCGTAGCGCTCACCGTTGCGCTCCATCTCGATCTCGACGTTCTCGTGGTAGGCGTTCTCGCTGGCGTAGCGGTCCACCATCACCGAGTGGTCGATCACCAGATCGACGGGGGAGAGCGGATTGATCCGCTGCGGATCGCCACCGGCCTTGGCCACGGCTTCGCGCATGGCGGCCAGGTCGACCACTGCCGGTACCCCGGTGAAGTCCTGCATCAGCACCCGCGCCGGGCGGTACTGGATCTCGCGATCGGCGGAGCGGGTCTTGGTCCAATCGGCCAGAGCCTGGAGGTCCTCGCCGGTCACGGTCTGGTTGTCTTCCCAGCGCAGCAGGTTTTCCAGCAGCACCTTGAGCGACTTGGGCAACTGATCGAGAGTGCCCAGGGTCTTGGCCGCGTCGGGCAGGCTGTAATAGTGGTAGGTGCGGTCGCCTACTTGCAGGGTCTTGAGGCTTTTGAGGCTGTCCAGGGCTGGCATCAGGGTCTCCTTATCGACGGTTCGACGCTTGCCCGCTGGCCGTTCGAGCCTCGAAAGGTGAAGGAGACCCGTAGCAGCGCTGGGCGGACTGATTTTTCTAGGTGTAGTACTGGACCGATAGGCGCGGTCTACGTTCCCTGTCCGGCGCGCTGGGGTATAGTGCGCGCCCTGCGTGACCGCCTGAGGAAGCCCCGTCGTGAATACCCTGTTGCTGCTATGCCGTACCGGTTTCGAAGGCGAGGTCTGCGCCGAGCTCGGTGAGCGGGCGGTGGTGCTCGGCGTGGCCGGCTATGCCCGCGGCAAGCCGGGCGAGGCCTATGCCGAATTCGTCTGCGGCGATGCCGCGGGGGCGGCCAAGATCATGCAGAGCCTGAGCTTCGCGGAGCTGGTCTTTCCCCGGCAGTGGTCCCGCGGCGCCTTTCTCGACCTGCCCGAGCAGGATCGCATCGGCCCGCTGCTGGAAGTCCTGGCCGGCTATCCGGTCTGCGGCAGCCTGGCCCTGGAGATGCCCGACACCAACGATGGCAAGGCACTCTCCACCTTCTGCAAGAAATTCGAGCGCCCGCTGGCCCTCGCCCTGCGCAAGGCCGGTCGCCTGGTGGACGACCCCCGGGCGCCGCGCCTGCAACTGACTTTCCTCAGCGGTCGCCAGGTCTTCGTCGGCCTGGTCGAGCCGGGCAACGCCGCGCTCTGGCCCATGGGTATCCCGCGGCTGAAGTTTCCCCGCGAGGCGCCCAGTCGCTCGACCCTCAAGCTGGAAGAGGCCTGGCACCAGTTCATCCCGCGCGCCGAATGGGAGACTCGCCTGGCGCCGGAGATGCGTGCCGTGGACCTGGGCGCCGCCCCCGGTGGCTGGACCTGGCAACTGGTGGCTCGCGAGATGCTGGTGACGGCGGTGGACAATGGCCCCATGAACGAGGCGCTGATGGACACCGGCCTGGTCGAGCACCTGCAGGTCGACGGCTACGCCTTCGCGCCCAAGCGGCCAGTGGATTGGATGGTCTGCGATATCGTCGAGAAACCGGCGCGCACTGCCGCGCTGATCGAGCGCTGGATCGGCGAGGGCCATTGCCGCGAGGCGGTGGTCAATCTCAAGCTGCCGATGAAGCAACGCTATCGCGAAGTGGCCGGCATCCTCGAGCGTCTGCACGACCACTTCGAAGGCCGCGGACAGCGCGTCGTCATCGGCTGCAAGCAGCTCTACCACGACCGCGAGGAAGTGACCTGTCATTTGCGGCGGCTGGATCGGAA
This sequence comes from uncultured Pseudomonas sp., assembly GCA_963519325.1. Lineage (GTDB taxonomy): Bacteria > Pseudomonadota > Gammaproteobacteria > Pseudomonadales > Pseudomonadaceae > Chryseomonas. Next base: position 18,313 of record CAUQPA010000015.1, read on the forward strand.
ACCCTGAGAACCTTTCCAAAGTTTGCTGCGCGTCGGCCAGGCTGCGTTGAAAACCGCCTGGATCGCCAGCCCGGTCGAAATGCTCATTTACAGCTCGTAAACTGCGCTTCCTCGGCGATTTTCGCCTTGCCTGTCTCTAGCTCGCGAAACTTTGCACAGGTTCTCGCGCCTACTCGATGTCTATTTAAGCGTTTTCTGGAGTACCGATGACCCTCGAAGCCGATGCCACCCTCGACGCCAGCGGGCTGAACTGCCCGGAGCCGGTGATGATGCTGCACAACAAGGTGCGCGACATCGCCCCCGGCGCGCTGCTCAAGGTCATCGCCACCGATCCCTCCACCCAGCGCGACATTCCCAAGTTCTGCGTCTTTCTCGGCCATGAGCTGGTGGAAAAGAGCGAAGGGGAAGGGCGTTATCTGTACTGGATTCGCAAGAAGGTGGAGTGAGCGTCCGTGCTGTAGGTTGGGTTGAGACGGCTTCATCGTCGAAGCCCAACGGTGCAATGCCGGGCTAGGTCTGTTGGGCTTCGCTGCGCTCAACCCAACCTACGTTGGTGCGCATTCCGTAGCGTGGAAAACCGCGCAGCGTTTTCCACTCCATGTCCCGGAATCCGTAGACAAGACTGCGCCGTTATTCACCCTACGCTCTACGGTCAGGCAACACCCAGGCCCCTGACCACGCCCACCAAATGCTCGCCCAGCAGCCGATGCTGGTCCGCCTCGAAATGCACGCCGTCCACTGGACTCACCCGGATGATCGCGCCAGCGTCGACGAAGGTCGCGCTCTGGGTTTCGGCGACCTGGCGATAGCGCTCGGCCAACTGACGTGACTTGGCGGCGCCGCCGATGAAGATCTCGCCGAGAAAGCCCACTTCGTCGATGGGTACCGGGGCCATGACGATAAGCTCGGGCTGGCCACCCTCCGGGCCGGCGTTGCAGCGCCTGATTTCTTCCAGCAGCACCTGCAGGGCGCTGGCGATATCCGCCGGCCCTACCGACAGGCGCGTCTTGAGATCGTTGGTGCCCAGCATCAGCAACAGGACGTCCACCGGCAGGTGGCTTTCCAGGCAGGGTCGCAAATAGCTCAGGCCGTTCTTGTGCAGCCCGTCGATGGGATCGTCGTGGACCGTGGTGCGGGCCGGCAGGCCTTCCTCGATCACCCGCCAACCGTCGCCCAGGCCGCGGGCCAGCACGCCGGTCCAGCGCTCGTCCCAACCGAAGCGTTCGAGCACGTCCGGCTGGGTCAGGGGGCGGGTGCCGTGGGTGTTGGAGTCGCCATAGCAGAGCAGGGTACGCGGGGGCATGTCGGGACCTCGTCGGGGCAGGTGACTAACCACCCTAGAAGCTTTTCCCACAAGCTGCGAGGACCGGCAGTCGTGCCAGCCATCCTAGCCCTCACCGGATGCTTCCCCCCGCGTCGCCTGGTCCAGCGGTGAGCCACCGACCTCGTAGCGCACGTTCATGCGCGGCGAGGCCAGTTCGATGCCGGCATCGTCCAGGTAGCGCTTGAGCCTGAGGTTAAAGGCCCGCGAGACCTCCCACTGCTTGATCGGCGCGGTCTTGAAGCGAAATCTCAGGATCGCCATGCCCGAGTCGAAGCTCTCCACTCCCTGCAGTTCCAGCGGCGACCAGATGTCCCGTCCTTGCAGCGGGTCCTGGCGCAGCGAGCGACCCACTTCCTGGACCATCTCGATGGCCTTGTCCACCGACAGCGCCTGGGGAATCGGCAGGCGGAAGATGGCGTAGCCGAACTGCCGCGAGTAGTTCTGGATGCTCTTGATCTCGCTGAAGGGGATGGTATGGACGATGCCGTCGATGTCCCGCAGCCGCACGGTGCGGATAGTCAGCCCTTCCACGGTGCCCAGGTGGTTGCCCACGTCGACGTAGTCGCCGATGGCCAGGGAGTCCTCGATGATGATGAACAGCCCGGTGATGAGGTCGGCCACCAGGCTCTGGGCACCAAAGCCCACCGCCAGGCCGATGACGCCGGCGCCGGCCAGCAGCGGGGTAACGTTCACCCCCATGTTGGCCAGGGCGACGATCAGCGCGATGACGAAGATGGTCAGGAACAGCACGTTGCGGATCAGCGGCAACATGGTCTGGGCACGGGCGTTGTTCGGATTGACCCGGTGCAGGTTGAGGCCGCGGTGGACGGCGGTGTCGGCCAGGATCCACACCAGCCAGGCCAGCAGCAGGGTGCCGCCTAGCCCGAGGAACTTGCCGGCCACGACATGGCCATCGCCCTCGCTGAACCTCAGCAGCGATACGTTCCAGGCGCGCAACGACAGTTCCAGGGCCACCAGCCAGATCACGATGCCCAGCACCACCACGAAGAAGGCGCGCAGGCGCTCGGCATAGGCCTCCTGCAGGCGACCGCCATGGCGCGGCCGCAGCAGGCGCGCCCGCACCAGGGCGTTGAGACCGAGCGCTGCGCCCATCAGCACGGCGCACAGCAGCGCCCGGCGCAGGGCGTCGCTGGTATCGCCGGCGGAGACGAAGGTCGCCACCAGGGAGACTGCCACCAGGATCAGCACCGGCAGGTGCCAGAGCCGGGCGACCAGCTGGCGTACTCCCTGCAGGCCACGCAGCGCCTGGCGCTTGGCCAGCGGCTGGTTGCGGATCAGGTGGGCCACCGGGCGGCGGAATCGGAGGACGAACTGGCCGGTGAGCAGCGCGGCGCAGAGGTTGGCGGCGATGGCGATGATGGCGGCCAGGTGGGAGCCCAGCGTCTCGGCCAGATGCGGATCGCTGGCCGCGCCGCCAAGGGCGGCCAGGCTGCCGATGATCCACAGCGGGCGGAAGGCCCGCCGGCGCAGGATCAACAGTGCCCGGCTGCGATGGGCGCCACTGGGCAGCGAGCAGATCACCACCACGGTGGCGGCGAACAGCGGACCGGTCACCGCGGCGTAGGCCAGGGTGACGGCGACGGTCTTGCCCAGGGAATCCGGCAGCCACAGGGACACTACCAGGGTGATGACGAAGGCCAGCAGCCAGGGCGCCAGCTTGCGCAGGGCGAAGCGCACCAGGTCCAGCGTGCGCGGCCGCAGCGGTAATTCCTCAGACAGGCCGAACCTGATTCTCAGGCGATGGCTGAGTTGTTTCAGCCCGAGGGCGCAACCGGTCCAGAAGGCCAGGGTGATGACGAATCCCGACAGCAGGTTGAGTCGTTGGTCGGGGGCTGGCGCCAAGGCGACCAGCTCGGCGCCGGCCTGGTCCAGCTGGAATTGCCAGCGTTCGCGCAGGTTGTCGCGCTGCAGCTGCTGCTCGACCACCGTCAGGGTGTCGGTAATCAGGCCGATCACGCCCTGGGAGGCGCTCGGCTCGGCCTTGGCCTGGGCGGCCTGCAGTTTCTTGAGATCTTCCAGAAGACGATGGCGTTGCTGGTCGCTTTCCAGGGTCTTGATGACCTGATCGAGAGACTGGCCGAACTGGGGATCGACCTGGTCCTTCTCGACGCTGGGCAGGCCCGGCAGCGCCGCCTGGACCGGACCGATGAGCAGGAAACAGAGGCAGAGCAGCTGTAGCAGGCGAAGGATCATCGAAGTCGCACGCTCGCGAAAGGGGAGAAACGCCCGTCGACGGCGGCGCCAGGCGCCGTCCGACGAGGCGGGCAGTGTAGCAAGGTGAACGGGCTAGACGCCGCGGATGCGTCGACGGGCACTGCGCGCCAGGCGCACCGACAGCAGGATGGCCGCGCAGGTCAGGCCCAGCACCAGGCCCTGCCAGAGCCCGGCCGGCCCGCGCGGTGCGCCGAACCAGTCGCTCAGCCCCAGCGCCCAGCCCACCGGCAGGCCCACCCCCCAGTAGGCCAGCAGGGTGATGACCATGGTCGCACGGGTGTCCTGGTAGCCGCGCAGGGCGCCGGCGGCGGTGACCTGGATGGCGTCGGAGAACTGGAAGATGCCGGCGAACACCAGCAGCGACGCCGCCAGCTGGATCACCGCCAGGTCCTGGGAATAGAGCCCGGCGATCGCCGTGCGCGCGGTCAGCATCAAGGTGCAGGAAACGCAGGCGCAGAGCAGCCCGGCGGCCATGCCGACCCCGGCGGAAAAGCGCGCCTCGCGTGGTTCGCCGCGCCCCAGCGCCTGGCCGACCCGCACCGTCACCGCCATGCCCAGCGCCAGGGGCACCATGAACACCAGCCCGGAGAAGTTGAGCGCCACCTGGTGCCCGGCGACCACGGTCGGCCCCAGCTCGCCGATCAGCAGGGCCACCACGGAAAAGATGCTGGATTCGGCGAAAATCGCAATGCCGATGGGCACGCCGATGGCCAGCAGGGCGCGCAGCGTCGGCCCATGGGGCCGCTCGAAGCGGGCGAAAAGGGCGCAGGCGCGATAGCGCTCGGTGCGGATGATTGCCAGCATGGCCAGCAGCATCGCCCACATCACCGTACCGGAGGCGAAGCCGCAGCCGGCGCCGCCCAGCGCCGGCATGCCGAGGTGGCCGTAAATGAAGATCCAGTTCAGCGGCACGTTCAGCGCCAGGCCGGCGAGGCCCACCAGCATGGCCGGGCGGGTACGCCCGAGGCCGTCGCTGAAGCAGCGCAGCACATAGTAGAAGGCCGTGGCGGGCAGGCCCATGGCGATGCCCTTGAGGTAGAGCAGGGTCGGACCGATCAGTTGCGGATCGACGTGCATGGCCACCAGCAGCGGCCGGGCGTTGAGCAGCAGCAGGCTGGCGATCAGCCCGCAGCCCAGCGCCAGCCAGAGGGCCTGGCGTACCAGCGGGCCGATCTCGCCGCTGCGGCCGCCACCATGGCGCTCGGCCACCTTCGGCGTGGTCGCCAGCAGGATGCCGGTCATCAGCAGGAACACCGGTATCCATACCGAATTGCCCAGGGCGACGGCGGCCAGGTCCAGCGGTCCGACACGGCCGGCCATCACGGCATCGACGAAGCCCATGGCGGAGTGGGAGAGCTGGGCGATGACGATGGGCGCGGCCAGCGAGAGCAGGGCGCCGAATTCACGTCTGATGCGGGGCAGGGAGGAGGTCACTTGATCGTTCGGTCAGCTTCGGGGCGGATAGTCTAGTCCTCGTGGTCGGTGTGACAAGTCTTGCGGTAAGCGTTGCCTGGCCTGGATCGCCTGCTAAAGTGCCGGTCCCCGTTCCTGCGAGTGCCCAGGCATGCACATCCTTGCCGACGAAAACATTCCGCTGCTGGAGGCCTTCTTCGGTCCCCATGCGACCCTCGAACGCCTGCCGGGCCGTGCCTTCGACCGCGCGGCGGTGAGTCGCGCCGATGCCCTGCTGGTGCGCTCCATCACCCGCGTCGACCAGGCACTGCTGGCGGATTCGCCGGTCGGCTTCGTCGGCACCTGCACCATAGGCACGGATCATCTCGACCTCGGCTATTTCTCGCAGGCCGGTATCCAATGGAGCAACGCGCCCGGCTGCAACGCCCGCGGCGTGGTGGACTGGGTGCTCGGTGCGCTGCTGGCGTT
>CAUQPA010000016.1:0-23331 GCA_963519325.1 uncultured Pseudomonas sp.
CCCGCCCACCGCGCGCCCCCGGCGTCCGCTGCGCCCCGGCCCCTACGGTGCCGCCATCCTGGCGACCGCCCTGGCCGCCGCGGTCGCCGAAGGCGTCTCGGGCCTGCTGGAATTGCCCAACATCTCGCTGATCTTTCTCGCCGCCGTGTTGCTGGTGGCGGTACGCAGCAGCCGCGGACCGGCGCTGTTCTGCGCCCTGCTCGGCTTTCTCGCCTACGACTTCCTGTTCATTCCGCCCGCCTTCTCGCTGACCATCAATCGCGAGCAGGATGTGCTCACCCTGGCGTTCTTCCTGCTGATGGCGCTGCTCACCGGCGACCTGGCCGCCCGCCAGCGGCGCCAGCTGCAAGCGCTGCGCCTGACCCAGCGCGAGACCCTGGCGCTGCTGGACTTCACCCGGCAACTGAGCGCGGCCAGCGATCGCCAGGCGGTGGTCAGTGTCACCCTCAAGCATCTCGGCGATAGGGACCAGCACATCTGCCTGCTCCTTCCCGACGCCGACGCACGCCTGGCGACCCAACCGCCGGATCTGACCCTGGCCGACAACGAGCGCATCGCCGCCGAATGGGCCTGGAAGCAGGAAAAACCGGCGGGCTGCGGTACCGACACCCTGCCCTCCGGCCGCTGGTGGTGGTGGCCGTTGCTGGCCGAAGGCGGCAGTCTCGCGGTCCTGGGCGTACGCCGCGAGGATGCGCGGCCCCTGGACCACAGTGAGCGGCGCCAATTGGCCAGCCTCGGCCAGCCGCTGGCGCAAGCCCTGGCCCGGGTACGCCTCAGCGAGGACCTGGAGGCCGCACGCCTGCATGGGGAAACCGAACAGCTGCGCAGCGCGCTGCTGGCCTCGGTATCCCATGACCTGCGCACGCCCCTAACGGTCATGCGCGGCTCCATCGATGCCCTCGCAACCCTGGGCGACGTCATCCCGGCCGCCGATCGCCAGGACCTGTTGGACGCTACCCGACAGGAGGCCGAGCGTCTCGATCGCTACATCCAGAACCTGCTGGACATGACCCGCCTCGGCCACGGCAGCCTGCAGCTGGCCCGCGACTGGGTCGATCCCGGTGACATCCTGGCCAGCGCCCTGCAGCGTCTCCAACCCCTGCTGGCTGGCTTGCAGGTCACCACCCGCGTGGAAGAAGGCTTGCCGTTGCTTTGGGTTCACCCTGCCCTGATCGAGCAGGCCCTGGTCAACGTGCTGGAAAACGCCATCCGCTTTTCCGCCCCCGGGGGACGCCTGGAGATCAGCCTGACGCGCCAGGGCGGGGAACTGCAGATCGCCGTCGCCGACGAAGGCCCCGGCATTCCGCTGGAGGATCGCAGCCGGATCTTCGACATGTTCTATACCGCGGCCCGTGGTGATCGCGGTGGCCAGGGTACCGGCCTGGGACTGGCGATCTGCCAGGGCATGGTGGGTGCCCACGGCGGCCGGGTCAGCGTGGACGATGGCCTGGACGGCCGCGGTACCACGATGCGCATGCACCTGCCGCTGCCGACGCCTCCTGCGGACTAGCCCAGGTAATAGGCGTCGCGGTAGACGCTATGATGTTGCCCTTTGCTGTGGAAGCCTGCCGATGTCCGCTCATGTCCTCGTCATCGACGACGAACCCCAGATCCGCAAGTTCCTGCGCATCAGCCTCGCCGCCCAGGGCTACCGGGTGAGCGAGGCCGCCACCGGCACCGACGGCCTGGCCCAGGCCGCCGTCGGCCAGCCGGACATGGTCATCCTCGACCTCGGCCTGCCGGACCGGGATGGCCAGGAGGTGCTGGCCGAGTTGCGCGAGTGGTCGACGGTGCCGGTGCTGGTGCTCTCGGTCCGGGCGGACGAGCGCGAGAAGGTCCGCGCCCTGGATGCCGGCGCCAACGACTATGTCACCAAGCCCTTCGGCATCCAGGAATTTCTCGCCCGGGTCCGCGCCCTGCTCCGCCAGGCACCAGGCAACGCCACGGCCCAGGTCGCCGCCCTGGAGGTAGGCGAATTGCGGGTGGACTTCGCCTATCGGCGGGTGACCCTGTCAGGTACCGAGATCGCGCTGACGCGCAAGGAATACGCGGTCCTGGCCGCCCTCGCCCAGCACCCCGGACGGGTAGTGACGCAACGGCAGTTGTTGATCGATATCTGGGGCCCGACCCATGCCCAGGACACCCACTACCTACGGATCGTGATCGGTCATTTGCGCCAGAAGTTGGCCGATGATCCGGTAACACCTCGCTATATAGTGACAGAACCCGGGGTCGGCTATCGCTTGCGCGCGGATAGCTGATTAGTTCGACGGGGGGTTCTTTGGGGTCGTTGGCAACAAGACAGCGGCTATCCAGAGCGCTTCATCAGTTCGACACTTCGATAAGCGCTACCCGGACCACTTTGCGGCACTATCGGACGACCTGTTTCAAAGGCGAATAATGAAAATAACGCCTGGTGATTGCGGCGAAGCGACGAGTTTCAGCCATTGCGGCTTGAGGATCTGGCAGGCACCCAAGTGCCTAGGCGGGAGGTTGAGAAAGCTCCGGTCGATAGACGCGCTCGATACTGTCATCGACCGGAACAAGGGCAACTATTACTGCAGCCAACCTTCGACGGTATCGGCGCCGTGTTCTGCTTTCCAAGCCTTCAGCAACTTGTGGTTGCCGCCCTTGGTTTCGATGACCTCGCCGGTCTTGGGGTGCTGGTAGCGTTTGGTGCTGCGCGGACGACGCTTGCCCACTGGCTTTTCCGGATGCGGCGTCTGCGCCTTGTGCTTGGGGGCAGCGTTGGGATCCAGGATGCCGATGATATCACCCAGATTCATCTGGTATTCGTCCATCAGCCCTTGCAGCTTGCTTTCGAATTCGATTTCTTTCTGCAGGGAACTGTCCTGCTTGAGATCTTCGAGCAATTGCAGTTGGGCGCGAAGTTGTTCTTCGGCGGCACGGAATTCGGCGAGACGGGACATGGGCGCTCCTGATGAAAGTGGAATGTACGGTAGCTGAGACTACGACATCCCGTGAAAGTTGGCGCAGACAATAGAGCATCCCGCAAGGCGACGCCAGGGGCAAATAGAAGTGCCCCGTGAATTTATAGGAACGCTATCCAGCCGACCGCCTCCGAAGTCCTCTAATCTGCTTTCGAAGTTGTATGGGATCAAGCCACGGAGCGCTTTGACGAGAGGTCAAGCTTAAGAAACGGCGAGAGGAAGTCAGCTCGAGCGACGCGTGGCTCATATCTAGTGCGCGCTCAGCGACTCGAACGAACTCGGAGGCGGAATGAAAAATTCAGGCGACGCGCGATACGTGTTCCGCCGCGGCCTGATTAGCCATCGCCACGGCTTCCAACAGTTCCTCGCCTTCAGCCAGCGCCCGACTCAGCACGCCGACGAAACAATCCCCGGCGCCATGGGTGCTGACCAACTCGACTTCTATCGCGGGCAACACCCCGCTCTGCCCTCTTTCACTGAAAGCCACGCCATGTTCGCCAGCGGTCACCACCACCCGGGGGAAGCTCGCCGAGAGCGCCTCGGCTGCCGCCCGGGCGCCCACCAGATCTTCTACTGGAAGACCGCTCATGTCGCGCGCTTCCACGGCGTTGACCACCAGAACGTCGATACAGGCCGCGAATTCTGGGGGTAGGACACGCGCTGGCGCGGCGTTGAGGCATACCCTCACCCCCTGGGCCCGGGCTGCACGGGCGATCTCGAGGTTGAGCGCAGGGGCTACTTCGTTCTGCAGCACCAGCATGGCCACGTCGTCCCAGAAGCCAGGTGCCTGGAACGCCGAGGGAGCGATATGAAGATTGGCATTGGAGACCACCACCGCCCCGTAGTCGCCTTCGGCGTCGGTGATCGCCACGCTCATTCCCGAAGGACTGTCCGCCGTGACCTGGACACCGGACGCATCGACACCGGCCGCGACGAGATGCCTGAGCAGGAAGCGGCCTTGTTCGTCGTCACCCACGGCCCCGATGAATCTGACCCGGGCGCCAGCCTGCGCGGCCGCTATCGCCTGGTTGCCGCCCTTCCCACCAAACTTGTAATCGCAAGCTGTACCCAGGACCGTTTCGCCCTTGCGCGGACGATGGTCGGCATCCAGCATGATGTCGTAGTGCAGACTGCCGGCAACCAGAATGTTTTTCATCGTTAGAGTTCTCGCAGGTCCTGGACCGCACGCTGGGTTTTCATCAGATTCTTCTCCGCCCGCTGCAAATCCTTCTTCGCGATCGCGACGAACAGTGCGTCGAGGATATTGAGCTGGGCGATTCGCGAAGCAGCGTTTTCACCGAGCAGGTGCGATCCCTGGGACGTTGAATTGAGCACCACATGGGCATGGCGCGCGATGGGTGATTCGGCATAGTTGGTGATGGCGATAACCCGCGCGCCGTTACGGGCCGCGAGTACCACCGGATCATTAACCGCGCGGGTAGCCCCGGAATGGCTGATCGCGATGACCACATCGTCGTCGGACAAGACGGCGGCCGACATCAGCATGATGTGCGCATCGTCGTACGCGGTGGATTTGATCCCGATCTTGAGCATCTTGTGGGACAGATCCCGGGCGACCGCAGCGGAACCACCCACCGCATAGAGATCGATATGCCGCGCCTTGAAGATGATATCCGCGGCCCGATTGAACTCCGATATATCCAGGATGGACATCGTTTCTTCGATGGCTTGAATGGACGTCCTGAACACCTTGGCCAGCAATTGCTCCGAGGAATCGCCGGGCTCGATTTCCGCATGCAGTCCGGCCACTTCGGAGGCATTGTAGTAGATCAAACTACTGCGGAAATCCCGGAAACCCGCGAAACTAAGTTTCTTGGTGATCTTGACAATCATGGCTTCGGAGACGCCGTTTTCCTGGGCGATCTCCTTCAGCGAAGTTTGTTCACTGATATCGGAACGGGCGATAACGGCTTCAATGACACGTCGCTCCAGCGGCGTCAACTGCGGCAGACGCATGCGAATTTGTGCGCCGATGGCTCGTGGATCCTGCTTCATTACTTGCCTCGAGTGGCCCGATCTATCAACATCGCCAAGATAATAATAAGGCCTATGGCGAGCAACTGATAAAAGGCCTGGATATTGAGGAGCGTCAGGCCATTGCGCAGGGCACCGAGGATGACCACCCCGACCAGGGTGCCGAAGATGCTGCCCTTGCCTCCCATCAGGGAAGCGCCGCCGATGGCGGCCGCCGCGATCGCATCCAGCTCCCAGAGGTTGCCGATGGTAGGCTCCGCCGCGCCGAGACGGCCGATCAGGATCAAGGACGCCAGGGCGGCCAGGGTGCCCGAAATCACGTAGACGACGACCTTGGTCCTTTTCACTGGCACACCTGCCACTCGGGCGGCCTCTTCGTTGCCACCGATGGCCAGGATGTATTCGCCCAGCGGGGTCTTGTTCATCACCGCCCACAGCACCAGGGCGATGACCGCGACTATCAGGATGGGTACTGGAATGCCGAGCAGGTTACCGTTGACCAGGCTGCGAAACTCCATGGGAATGCCGAATACAGGGTTGCCGCCGGTATAGATCAGGGCGATGGCGCGAAACAACGAGAGCCCGCCCAGGGTGACGATGAAGGGCTGCAATCCCGCATAGGCGATCAGCGTCCCGCTGAAGATGCCGCTCGCCACCCCGACGACGAGCGTCGCCAGGATCGCCAGGGGCACGGGAACGCCCGCCACCATCAGCGTCGCACCCAGCACGGCCGCGAGCGCGGCGGTAGGACCGACGGAAAGATCGATCCCGCCGGAGATGATCACCAGGGTCATGCCCAGGGCGATCAGCGCACTGATCGACGACTGCTGCAGGATGTTCAATACGTTTGGCAGCGTGAAAAAGACCGGCGAAAGTAGCGAAAACGTTACCACGATGATCAACAAGCCGATCAGCGTGCCGGCATCACGCAAGTTGAATTTCAGACGTGCGACAGGGCGACCCGCTTGCAGGGAATCCAGGTGCGTCATCATGTTATTTGCCTTTTAGCTGAATAAAGGGAGCGGCGTCAGGCCACTTCCAGATCCTTTATCGCGAAGCGCGCGATATTCTCTTCGGTAATGGCATCACCGGATAATTCTTTGGTGATTCGGCCTTCTCGCATGACCAACACACGATCCGCTATCCGCAAGATCTCGGTCATTTCCGAAGAGACGACGACTATGGCTTTACCGGCCTGCGCCAGGCGTTCGATCAGATTGTAAATTTCCGCCTTGGCGCCGATATCTATTCCCCGCGTTGGCTCGTCGAAGAGAAACACCTTGGTATCCGCAGCCACCCAGCGACCGATGATCACCTTCTGCTGATTGCCACCGCTGAGCGTGCCTATGGTCTTATCGATATCCAGCGGCCGCAGTTTCAGGTCGCTCATGACCTCGAGGGCGACGCGATCGAGCTTTGCTCGCTTGATGATCCCGCCGAAGGTGAACTGCGCCATGGAAGGCAATGCGAGGTTGGTCTTCACGGCACGCGCCTTGATGATGCCTTCCTTCTTGCGATCCTCGGGCACCAGGCCGATGCCGGCCCGGATGGCGGCCCGCACATCGTGATTGCGCACGGGCTGGCCATCCACCCAGACTTCACCGCCACTGCGCCTGTCCAGGCCGGCGATGAGCTTGAGCAATTCGGTGCGCCCGGCGCCAACCAGGCCGGCGACACCCAGCACCTCACCGGCGCGAACGCTGAACGTCGCCGGCAACACGGCCCGATCACGGCTGACATTGCTCACCCGCAGTCTTTCCCGGTCGGTGACGTAGCTGTTGTGCTCGAGCTTTTCCAGCTCACGCCCCACCATCTTGGCGACGATGCTTTCCTCGGTCTCGTCGCGGATGTCGACGACGCCGACCTGGCGCCCATCGCGCATGATGGTGGCCCGATCGCAGACCTTGAAGATCTCGTTCATCTTGTGGGACACGTAGATGAGCGATACCCCCATCGCCTTCAATGCCCCGATCAACTCGGCCAGGCGCTCGAACTCTCGCGGTGTGAGACTGGAGGTGGGCTCATCCATGGCGATGATCTTGGCATCGTCCAGCAGGGCACGGGCTATCTCCACGATCTGCTGCTGGGACACCTTGAGGTGCTTGATGGCGGTGTCGGGATCTATGCCTGGATCGAGCTGCTGGAGGATCGCCCGGGCCCTGGTCAGTTGCGCCTGTTTGTCGACCCAGCACCCGCGCGCCTTGGTCAAGGGACGGCCGAGGAACATGTTCTGGGCGACGGAAAGCTCAGGAACAAGCTGCAGTTCCTGATGAATCATCGCGATCCCCACCCGCCTGGCGCTGAGCGGCCCCTTCATCTGTACCGGCTGGCCGTTGACGCTGATTTCACCCGCGTCCGCTTCACGGACACCGGAGAGGATGTTCAGCAGTGTCGATTTACCGGCGCCGTTCTCCCCAATCAGGCCATGCACCTCGCCTGGCTTCACAAGAAAATTGACTTCTTGTAAAGCGGCAGCCGCGCCGTAGGTTTTGCTGATGCCACGCATCATCAAGCGATACTGTTCCATGTCATCCCCGCCCCGAGCTAGTGTGCCGTCAGCAGTTGACGCAACTTGGCGTTGTCCTTGGTAGAAAACGCCTCGACGTTTTCCTTGGTGATCAGGGCCTGGGGCGTCGCGACGACCCGCGAGATCTTCTGGCCCTCGATCAGGCGCAGCATGACGTCCATGGCAACCTCGCCGGTCAGGACCGGAAAGCTGTCCACCGTGCCCGTCAGCTCACCCCGCTTGATGGAGGCGTAGGCATCGGAGATGCCATCGGTGCCGAATACGGCCACCTGATCCGCCTTGTTCTGCGCCCGCACCGCTTCGACGACGCCCAAGGCCATGGTGTCGTTGTTGGCGTAGAAGCCGACCAGGTCGGGGTGCTGCTGGAGAATCGTGGAGGCTGCGTTGTACGCCTGCTCCCGGCTCCAGTTGGCCGGCACGCTGGCGACGATGGTGAAGGCGTTCTGAGCCGCGATGGTTTCCTTGAAGCCACGCGTGCGCTGTCCCGCGGCATAGACGCCGGGCTGGCCTTCGATCACTGCCAGCTTGCCGCCCTGGGGCCGGTTCTGGATGAACCATCGGGCGACCCGTACGCCGTTGTCCTTCTGGACGTTGCCCACATAGTGAGGCGCATTGGGCATCACCGCGTCGTTCACGTTGACCACGGGTATCTGCTTGCTGGTGGCGGTCTGCAGCGCCGGCTCGAGGTTTATATCGGTCTGGGGCGATACCAGCAGGCCGTTGAACCCCTGGGCGATCATGGTTTCCGCAATCGATAGCTGACCGAGCTGGTCGTCTTCGTTGGCGGCGGCCTGGTATTCCACCGTGACACCATACTTCTGGGCAGCGTTCTTATAGCCCTGGCCAAGCAGTCGCCAGTACTCGTTGGTCAGCGTCTTGGACACCCCGCCGACCTTCAGCTTTTTCTCGGTCTTGGGCAGCGGCCCATAGCGGGTATCGAGCTGGGACCAATCGGTCCGATCCGACTCGCTATCGGACTTCAGCGGTGTCAGATCGGCGGCCTGGACACTGGAGCAGAGCCAAGCCGACACCACTGCGGAGAGCAACAGTCTTCTCATTTTTCTGGCCTTCTATTGTTATTGTTGAGATTCAGCGATTTATGAACGGCATACGCCGCGAGATCAGCTGGCCAACAGGAGGTCGTTGACGATCTGCTGCGAGGCGACCGCATCCTGGCGACTGATGGCCTCCGCCAAGGCCAGGTTGTCATTGAGGCGCTCGCTCAGCTTGAGGAGGCGCTTGACCGTCGCGATGTTGGTTTCCGCTTCGCGCACCGGATCGAGGCCGCTGGCATCCGGAAAGGTGTCGAAGTAGTAGGCGCCCCGATAGCCATCCCGCTGCATCTGCCAGAGGAACTCCAGGGTGGCGCGCGGGTTGACCGAACCGACCATCAGGCCGTCGTCACGCTTGCCCCAACCATCGTTGAGATCCAAGCCCAGCAGGCGTGAGCGGCGGGCGACCATGGCCGCGGCGAACGCCGGGACTTCGTTGGCGAACAGCACATGGGCGAAGTCCAGGGTGATACCCAGGTTGGCACAGCCGGCCTCCTCCACCGCCAGCAGGCAGGTCGTGGCATTGGGGAAGATGCTGAAGGCACGGGGCTCGTTGGGCTTGTATTCGATACTGACGTCGACATCCGGGGCGTATTCCGCGACTTCCCGGACGGCGCTGACCGCGTCTTCCCAGATCTTCTTGTAGTCGGCCTGGAAGCAATAATCGAAACCGTCCTGCCCCATCCACAAGGTCATCAAGGAAGCGCCGAATTCGCGCCCGGCATCGATACCGCGCTTGGTGAGCTCGATCGCTTCACGCCGAATCCGCGCATCTGGATGAGTGAAGGCGCCGATCTTGAACTGGGGCGCATCCCAGCGCATCTGCATGCCATTCACCGCCAGGCCCGCGTCTTCGATTCCGTGTTTCAGGGTGTCGATATCGGTCGTGAGGTGCTGGGGGTAATTGAGGTCCAGATGAGTCAGACCCTTCGCGGTACCGGCGCGGGCGATCATCTGCATGACCGAAGGCTTGCCCTGCTGCTCCGGCCAGTAGCGATGCGCCCCGGAAGCGAACGAGTTCAGACGTGTAGCAAACTTGAGTTCAGACATGGCCCCATCCTTCGACAATCTTGTAATGTACTTTCCTTCTTCACGATTTTTCGTAAAGCTATAGATAAGGTACACGGATTGGCTTCCCGTGCAAGAGCAAATGCACCGGTTCGCTCGATGGACGGTTGGAAGACGAAGGATCGCGTCACACTTTCAACGGGAAGGCACTGGAAGATGCACCGTCATGGCTCCTTGCCAGGACTCCAGGCCGTGAACATTGGACTTCCGCTGGCGTCATTTCCCCCTGCGCAGATCGTGGCCGCGCGCAGGCGCAGGGTCGTGTGGCTCTGCGGCCCAGACTCACTGCAGCTGGCCTACCGATGGGACCAGACACGCGGATCAGGCCTTGAGGCTGGACGCCCTAGTCTCAAGTGGACGGGGAAAGGTCGGCTGGTGACCGGCCGCGTTCTAGCTGGCGCATTCCACGTCTGGCGCCGCCTCTGGCAGGGGATGCCAATTGAAGGTTTCTTCGAACAGCCGTCGGTAGGCCGTCGCAATGGCCACCGGGGTGCGCCGGATGTAGTCGCGCGCATGGGCTTGGCGGTCGGGATCGAGCTTGCGCAGGTAATCCAGGGCGTCGGCCGCGGATGGCATGCGTCGGTTGAGGCCGCGGCTGCGCGGCGGCAAGGCGGTCCAGACCACGGCATCCAGGCCTTTGGCCGCCGCCCACTGGCCGATGCTGGTCTGAAAGGCCGATTGCGGCCCGCTCGGCCAGCTGCCGATGCATTCCGGCTGTTCCCTGGGTACCCCTTCACGCTCATGCAGGGCGTCGCGGGCCTCTTCGAGGCTAGCGACATCGAGGCAGGCCCACAGCACCTGCACCTCGGCGACATCCGCACAGAGCACCGTGGCCAGTTCGCCGCTGTCGCCTTCCCGGGCGAATTCGACGGGCAACCAGGGGCCGTCGGTGAACCAGCATGAAGCGACCGGCAACTCTGCTGCCTTCCAGATCAACGAACCCCAACCCAGACAGGCAATCTTCATGGCCGCTCCCGCGCATCGACGATAGGCGTTGGAGGCCATCGAAGCGTCGGGGTTTCGCCCCGGCAAGATGGCGCGACAAAAAGACAGGACGAAAAAAAGCGGCCACGAGGGCCGCTTCTTTCGGTACTCGCGAGGCAGAGCTCGCGAGAGATAGATGGCGCAGCGGACGGGACTCGAACCCGCGACCCCCGGCGTGACAGGCCGGTATTCTAACCGACTGAACTACCGCTGCGCATGGAAGCCTTGCGGCATCCGGCTGGCTTGAGCAGAGAACCTGTTCAGCGGGGTTCTCTGCACCAGCGGCCGCTAAGATACTGATTTATCAGGGAAGAAACAACAGGCTTAGGAAAATATTTCTGCACTCGGCGGCGCTACCCACGGATGCCCCGGTAGGACTCAATCGACACCCCTGCCCGCCTGCCGCCTGAGCAGCTCGAGAAAGCCTTGCAGGGCCGTGCCCGGCACCTGCCCCGCCCGCAGCAGGATGCCGAAGGGTGTCAGGGGTTCGGTGATCTCGAGGTCGAGCGGCACCATGAGACCGGTACGCAGATGGTCGCGCACCACGGCCTCGGTCAGCACCAGGATGGCGTCGGTGATCTGCACCAGTTGCAGCATGGCGAACACCGAGCCGCACTCGATGATGTCCGCCGGGGGCGGTAGCTGGCGGCGGGCGAAGGCGGCCTCCAGGGCGACCCGCGCCGGGCTCGCCTCGGGTTGCAGGATCCAGGGCCAATCCTCGACTAGTTCGGCCAGATCCGGTACGGCGCGCCCGGTCAGCGGATGTCCGGTGCGCACCACCACCGCCAGATGCTCATTACCCAACGGCTCGAAGGTGAAGCGGCCGAGATCGGCCGGGCTGGTGAAGCGAGCGATGGCGACATCGATCCGCTCCTGCTCCAGCAACTCAGTGAGCTGGTCGCTGGTATCGCCGAGGATGCGCAGCTGCAAGCCCGGTTGGCGCGCCTTGCTCTCGGCGATGGCCCGGACCACCAGATCGGGCAAGGCGCCCATGATGGCGCCCACCGCCAGATGGCCGTAGCCACCGGAGCGACGCGCATCGAGGTCTTCGGCGCAACGATCCAAGCCGCTCAGAGCGCGGCGGGCGAAGTCTACTACCTGGTCGCCCAAGGCCGTGGGACGCAAGCCCCGCGACTGCCGCTCGAACAACGCGCAGCCAAAGGCTTCCTCGACCTCCTGCAGCATCCGGGTGGTGGCCGGCTGGGACATGTGCAGGGCTTCCGCGGCGCGGTGCAGATTACGGGTACCGGCCAGGGTCACCAGCATCAGCAGGTGCTTGTAGCGCAGGCGATTGAACAGAGCGCGGGCATGCGGGGAGGCGTTCATCGGTAGCGTCCTGGTGCGTGATCGACGACGCGTGCGCGTCTTGAGCGTGAAGGCTCTGGTCAGGCCCTTGCCTCGTACCGATACCCTAAGGGTATCGGCCCTAAACAAAAAGCGATTATCCAGGCATTGCAACTGCGACTACCTTGACCCGTGGCCGAATCACAACAACAAGAGAGATCGCCATGCACACCACCCTGTCTCCAGGGCTGGTCGCCAAGGTCACCCGGCGCCTGCTGCCCTTCCTGCTGCTGATGTACGTCATGGCCTTTCTCGACCGGGCCAACGTGGGTTTCGCCAAGGTCGCCTTCCAGGCTGACACCGGCATCTCCGACGCGGCCTTCGCCTTTGGCGCCGGGGTCTTCTTCGTCGGCTACGCTTTTCTCGAGATTCCCAGCAACCTGATCATGCACCGCGTCGGCGCCCGGCTGTGGATGTGCCGGATCATGGTCAGCTGGGGCCTGATCTCCGCCGCCATGATGTTCGCCCACACGGCGACGGCCTTCTATGTGCTGCGTTTTCTGCTCGGGGTGGCCGAAGCCGGCTTCTTCCCGGGCGTCATCCTCTACCTCACCTACTGGTTCCCCTCGCGCTACCGCGCCCGGGCACTGGGCTTCTTCTACTTCGGCGCACCCCTGGCCTTCATCTTCGGCAGTCCGCTGTCGGGCCTGCTGCTGGAATTCGACAGTCTCGGCGGTCTGCATGGCTGGCAGTGGATGTTCCTGGTCGAAGGGCTACTGGCCAGCCTGGTGGGTGTCTGGGCCTGGTTCTACCTGGACAATCGGCCGCGCGATGCCCGTTGGCTGAGTGCGGAAGAAAAGCAGACGCTGCAACAGGCGCTGGACGCCGAGGACGCCGCCAAGCCGCACCACGGCGGCCTGCTGCGCCTGCTCAGACAGCCGCGCATCCTGCTTCTGTGCAGCATCTACCTGCTGATCCAGGCCAGCGTCTATGGCGTGGTCTTCTATCTGCCGACCCAGGTGGCCGGGCTGCTCGGGCAGAAGGTCGGGTTGCTGGTCGGCCTGGTCTCGGAGATTCCCTGGGTCTGCGCCCTGCTCGCCGCCTGGCTGATCCCCAGCTGGTCGGATCGCACCGGCGAACGCCGTCGCACCGCCGCCGCCACCCTGGCCATCTCCGGCCTGGGCATCGCCGCCTCGGTGACCTTCTCACCGCTCTATGCGCTGATCGCCCTGTGCTTCGCTGCCGCCGGCTTCATTGCCGTGCAGCCGCTGTTCTGGACCTTTCCGTCCGACCAGTTGCGCGGTAGCGCCGCCGCGGGCGGCATTGCCCTGATCAATACCTGCGGCGCCATCGGCGGCTTCATCGCGCCCCTGGCCAAGCGCTGGGCCGAGGTGACCTTCGCCCACCCCGGCGCCGGCCTCTATCTGCTCGCCGGCACCACCCTGGTCGCCGCCGCCCTGATCCTCGGCCTGCGCCGCCGCGACCAGGCCGATCCCCAACCTCAGCTCACGCCCAGTCATTAAGGGAGCCTCGCCATGACCCTACCCACCATCAAGCAGGTGCGCGCCTACACCCTTCGCGGCGGCGGCGCCGACTACCACGACCAGGGCGACGGCCACTGGATCGACGACCACATCGCCACGCCCATGGCCAAGTACCCGGAATACCGCCAGAGCCGGCGCAGTTTCGGCATCAATGTGCTGGGCACCCTGGTGGTGGAAGTCGAGGCCAGCGACGGCACCGTGGGCTTCGCCGTCACCACCGGCGGCGAGCTGGGCGCCTTCATCGTCGAGCGGCACCTGGCGCGCTTCCTGGAGGGGGCCAAGGTCACCGACCTGGAAAAGATCTGGGACCAGATGTACCTCTCCACCCTCTACTACGGGCGCAAGGGCATCGTGCTCAACACCATCTCCGGGGTGGATCTCGCGCTCTGGGACCTGCTCGGCAAGCTGCGCCAGGAGCCGGTGCACCAGTTGCTCGGCGGCGCGGTGCGCGACGAATTGCAGTTCTATGCCACCGGCGCCCGGCCGGACCTGGCCAAGGAGATGGGCTTCATCGGCGGCAAGCTGCCGCTGCAGCATGGCCCGGCCGAGGGCGAGGAAGGCCTGCGCAAGAACCTGGAGGCCCTGGCGACCATGCGCGAACGGGTCGGCGACGACTTCTGGCTGATGCTCGACTGTTGGATGAGCCTGGACCTCAACTACGCCACCCGCCTGGCCCAGGGCGCCCAGCAATTCGGGCTCAAGTGGATCGAGGAGGCGCTGCCGCCGGACGACTACTGGGGCTATGCCGAACTCAAGCGCAACGTGCCGAAGGGCATGCTGGTCACCACCGGCGAGCACGAGGCCACCCGCTGGGGCTTCCGCCTGCTGCTGGAGATGGGTTGCTGCGACATCCTCCAGCCGGACGTGGGCTGGTGCGGCGGCCTCACCGAGCTGATCCGTATCTCGGCCCTGGCCGATGCCCACAACGCCCTGGTGGTGCCCCATGGCTCCTCGGTCTACAGCTACCACTTCGTCATCACCCGCACCAACAGTCCCTTCGCCGAGTTCCTGATGATGGCGCCCAAGGCCGACGAGGTGGTGCCCATGTTCCATCCGCAGTTGCTCGACGAACCCGTCCCGGTGCGCGGCCGCATGCGCGCCTCAGCGCTGGATCGGCCCGGCTTCGGCGTGCGCCTCAATCCGGAGTGCGCCCTGGAACGTCCCTATCGCCACTGAGGCGTTGCCCAGGAGGGCTGGATGAAAGCGACCCAAGACACCCTCGCGACGCCCCTGCCGGATGCGCGCCCCGCGGCAACGCCGCTGCCACCCAAGAGTGCCCGGCTCAAGCGGGTCCAGGTGATCGCCCTGGCGCTGCTGGTGCTGGCCGGCTTCGTCAACTACCTGGACCGCAGCACCCTGGCCATCGCCAACCAGACCATCAGCGGCGAACTAGGCTTCACGCCGACCGAGATGGGCCTGCTGCTGTCGGCCTTCGCCTGGGCCTATGCCTTCGCCCAGCTGCCCATCGGCGGCCTGCTGGATCGCTTCGGCGCGCGCCTGACCCTGGGCCTGGGCATCTGCCTCTGGTCCATCGCCCAGGGCGTGCTCGGCCTGCTCAGCAGCCTGCACCTGATGATCCTCGCCCGCGTCGGCCTGGGCATCGGCGAGGCGCCGCAATTCCCGGCCGGCGCCAAGGTGGTCAGCGAGTGGTTCAACGTGCGCGAGCGCGGCCTGCCCTCCGGCATCTTCAACCTCTCATCCTCCCTGGGACCGGCGATCTCCCAGCCGATCCTCACCGCCCTGCTGCTGTGGCTGGGCTGGCGGCAGATGTTCATCGCCATGGGCGTGCTGGGGATCCTGGTGGCGGCGCTCTGGTACCTGAGCTATCGCGATCGGGTCCAGGTGGCGCTGGACGCCGCCGAGCGGGCGCACCTGGACGCCGGGCTGCCACCCCAGAACGCCGGCCAGCGACTGACCTTCGCCGACTGGCTGGGGCTGTTCCGCCGCCGCCTGACCTGGGGCGTGGTGATCGGCTACGTGGGCATCATCTACATGCTGTCGCTGTTCCTGACCTGGCTGCCGGCCTACCTGGAACGGGTCCACCACCTGTCCCTGGCCCAGGCCGGCTGGGTCGCCAGTCTGCCGTTCCTGGCCGGGGCCTGCGGTGTCATCGGCGGTGGCCTGCTGGTGGATCGCCTGACGCGCAGCGGGCGCAGCCTGGCCTTCAGCCGCAAGCTGCCGATCTGCGGCGGCCTGGCAGCGGCCGGGCTCTTCGCCCTGTGCAGCGCCGGGGTGACCGGCATCGGCAGCGTCATCCTCTGCTTCAGCCTGGCGCTGTTCAGCCTCAACGTGGCGGTGGCCGGCACCTGGTCGCTGGTGAGCGTCGCCGTGCCCTCGCATCAGGTCGCCTCGCTGGCCAGCATCCAGAATTTCGGCGGCTACTTAGGCGGCGCCTTCGCCCCGGTCATCACCGGCATGATCGTCCAGCAGACCGGCTCCTTCGGCCTCGCCCTCGGCATCGCCGCCGCGGTCGCGGTGGCCGGCGCCCTGAGCTACGGCCTGCTGGTCCAGTTGCCCGACACCTCTTCCTGAACCCCATTGGAGTCCCTTATGGACCTGCCCCGCAACCCCTTCAAGACCCGCCTCACGGGCCGCGATACCCTCTATGGCCTCTGGGCCGGCTTCGCCACCGGCTATGCCGCCGAAATCGCCGCCAGCACCGGCTACGACTGGCTGCTGATCGACGGTGAACACGCACCCAACACGGTACCGAGCATCCTCGCCCAGTTGCAGGCGGTGGCGCCCTACCCCACGGCGCCGGTGGTGCGTTGCGTGACCGGTGACGCGGTGCTGATCAAGCAGTTGCTGGACATCGGCGTGCAGACGCTGATGGTGCCCATGGTGGAGACCGCCGACCAGGCCCGCGCCCTGGTGCGGGCCATGCGCTATCCCCCTCCTGGCATCCGCGGCGTCGGCGGCGGCCTGGCCCGCGCCACCCGCTGGGACGCGGTGCCTGACTACCTGCACAACGCCCATCGCGAGCTGTGCCTGATCGTCCAGGTGGAATCGCGATTGGGTAGCGACAACGTCGCCGAAATCGCCGCGGTGGAAGGGGTGGACGCCGTCTTCGTCGGTCCGGCCGATCTCTCCAGCGGCCTGGGCCATGCCGGCAATCCGGGCCACCCCGAGGTGCAGGCGCGCATCCGCGCCGCCATCGACGCCACACGCGCCGCCGGCAAGGTGGCCGGGATCCTGGCGCCCCAGGAAGACGATGCCCGGCGTTATCGCGACTGGGGTTGCCAGTTCGTCGCCGTCGGCATCGACATCAGCCTGTTCCGCCAGGCGGCACTGACCAACCTGGCCCGCTATCGCCCGCTGGCTGCGCCCCAAGCCCCCTCTCGCACCTACTGACCCGGAGTCCGCCATGGCCGATCTGCCCCTTTACCAGAACTATATCGATGGCCGTTTCCTGCCGGCCGCCGAGGACTTTCTCGTCCACAACCCGGCCACCGGCGAGGCCCTTGCCCGGGTACCGGCCTCCAGCCACGAGGACGTCGACCAGGCCATCGCCGCCGCGCGCCGCGCGCAAAAGGCCTGGGCCCGCAAACCGGCAATCGAGCGGGCCGGCTATCTCAGACGCATCGCCACCAAGCTGCGCGAGCAGGCGCCGCGACTGGCCCAAACGATTGTCGCCGAACAGGGCAAGATCCGTGGCCTGGCCGAGGTGGAGGTCAATTTCACCGCCGACTACCTCGACTACATGGCCGAGTGGGCGCGGCGCATCGAAGGCGAGATCATCACCAGCGACCGACCCGACGAGCAGATCTTTCTGCTGCGCAAGCCACTGGGCGTGGTGGCCGGCATCCTGCCCTGGAACTTCCCGTTCTTCCTGATCGCCCGCAAGCTGGCGCCGGCGTTGCTCACCGGCAACACCATCGTGATCAAGCCCAGCGAAGAAACCCCGATCAATGCCCATGAATTCGCCCGGCTGGTGGCCGAGACCGATCTGCCGCCTGGCGTCTTCAATCTGGTCAGCGGCGCCGGCGCGGTGGGCGGTCAGCTCAGCGCCCATGCCGGCATCGACATGGTCAGCTTTACCGGCAGCGTCGCCACCGGCTCGCGGATCATGGCCGCTACCGCACCCAATTTGACCAAGCTCAACCTGGAACTGGGCGGCAAGGCGCCGGCCATCGTCCTGGCCGATGCCGACCTGGACCTGGCGGTCCGGGCGATCCGCGACTCGCGCATCATCAACACCGGGCAGGTGTGCAACTGCGCCGAACGGGTCTATGTGGAGCGCGCGGTGGCCGAGGACTTCATCGAGCGCATCGGCCGGGCCATGGCCGCCACCCGCTATGGCGACCCCCAGGCCGACACCAATTTGGAGATGGGACCGCTGATCAACGCCGCCGGTCTGGACAAGGTGGCGGCCAAGGTCGACGTCGCCCTCGGCCAGGGCGCCCGCCTGGTCACCGGTGGCCGTCGCGCCGACCTGGGTCGCGGCTTTCACTTCCAGCCCACGGTGCTGGCCGACTGTCGCGTGGACATGCCGATCATGCGCGAAGAGATCTTCGGCCCCGTGCTGCCGATCCAGGTGGTGGACGATCTCGACGAAGCCATCGCCCTGGCCAACGACTGCGAATACGGCCTCACCTCCTCCGTCTATACCCGCAGCCTGGGCAAGGCCATGCACGCCATGCGCGAGATCGACTTTGGCGAGACCTACATCAATCGGGAGAACTTCGAAGCCATGCAGGGCTACCACGCCGGGGTGCGCAAGTCCGGCATCGGCGGCGCCGACGGCAAGCACGGCCTCTATGAGTACACCCATACCCAGGTGGTCTACCTGCAGGGTTGAGGATCGCCGTCTGGTACCAGGCCGCTTCGCTCGAATGTTCTTGGGCGAACGCGGGTCGAAACAGGCGCAACCCAAGACCAGGCACGGGCCCAAGGCCCTAGGGAGACCAGATGCAGAACTATCACATCGAACCGAGCGAGACCGGCTGGGAGCTTAGAGAAGAGAAAGGCGGTCGCGCCCTGCTCAAGGCCTCGACCAAGGACGCCATCGTCCACCAGACCGCGCAGTACATGGAGGGCAAGACCGGTAGCGTCAAGATCCATACGGTGGATGGTCGTATCGAAGAAGAGCGCACCTATCCGCGCAGTGCGGACCCGGCGCAGTCCAAGGGCTGAGGTCCACGCGCCTCGCCCCCACTAGCCCGCCGCCGACACAAGAAACTGCCGAAACGCCTGGGCCCCGGGGCCCAGGCGCTCCTCCGGACTCCAGATCAGGCCCAGCTCCATGGGCGGGATGGTATCGGCCACCGGGCGGGCTTCCAGCTTGCGGCCTTCGAGCGACCAGCCGCGATAGAGCATGTCGGAGAGGATGGTCACGCCGAAGCCGTGGGCGACCAGGCCGCGCAGCGATTCCATGGACGAGGTCTTGAACACCACGTTGGGCTCAAGGCCCGCCGCGCGCCAATAGCGCAACGTGGAGGTCTCGCCTTCGTCCACCGTGGCGAGGATGTAGGGATAGGGAGCGATGTCGGCCAGGGTGACGCGCTCCGGCGCCAGCAGCGGATGAGCGCTGGGCAGCCAGAGCTGACGCGGCGAGCGCATCAGCAGATGACGCTCGAAGGGCTGGGTGGCGTCGACGTTGGAGATGACGGTGAGGCCCAGCTCCAGGGTGCCGTCGGTGATACCGGCTTCGATACTGGGCCGGTCCATGTCGCGCAGGTCGATGTCGATCTGCGGATAGCTGCGTTTGAAACGCGCCAGCAGGGTCGGCAGGTAGTAGCCGAGCACTGCATAGGAGGCGCCGACGCGCGCCTGGCCAGTCAGGGCATGACTCTGGAACAGCGGCTGGCTGACGGCGTCCTGCAGGGTGTCGAGGATGTGCCGGGCATGGTGATAGAACTGGTGGCCCTCGGCGGTGAGCTTGACGCCGTGGGGCAGGCGCTCGAACAGCCGCACGGCGAGCCTCGCCTCCAGCTGGCTGACCGCCGTGGTGACCGCCGACTGACTGACGTTGACCGCGCTGGCGGCCAGGGAAAACTGGCTGTTCTCGGCGGCGGCGACGAAATAGCGCAGTTGCCGCATCGAGATGTCCTGGTGTAGTACCATCTGATTTTCCAATACCTGGATTCTATTTTTATCGTTTCACGATAGCGCATTTCTCCTCCTAGACTCAGAGGCACAGGCGCGCCGCCTTCCTCTCGCGGTCGCCACGACAAGAACAATGAACAGGAGGACGGACCATGAGCGCCCTGGCGCCCGCGTTCCGCACCCGCGCGTCGAGCGCACCCTTGCCCCGCCGTTGGCGCTCCTGCCCGACGTCCTTGCGGCTATCGCTGCCGGGCCATGCCTGCGCCTGGCCGATAACGCCGCCCCGCCCTGTCCCTTTCTGCTGCGCACCGTGCCTGGCGGCCGCCCTGCGCACGCCTGATCGGCTGACCGCTCGCACCCGACAATTCCAACAACAGGTGACCCCATGAGCTACCCGAGTCTCAACTTCGCCCTGGGCGAGACCCTCGACCTGCTGCGCGATCAGGTGCGCACCCTGGTCGCCCGCGAGGTGGCGCCCCGCGCGGGCGAGATCGATGCCAGCAACAGCTTTCCCATGGATCTCTGGCGCACCTTCGGTGACCTGGGGCTGCTCGGCATCACCGTGGGCGAGGAATACGGCGGCGCAGGACTCGGCTACCTGGCCCATGCGGTGGCCATGGAAGAGATCAGCCGCGGCTCGGCTTCGGTGGCCCTGTCCTATGGCGCCCATTCCAATCTCTGCGTCAACCAGATCCACCGCAATGGCAGCGCCGCGCAGAAGGCGCGCTACCTGCCCAGCCTAGTCAGCGGCGAGCACGTCGGCGCCCTGGCCATGAGCGAACCCAACGCCGGCTCGGACGTGGTCTCGATGAAGCTGCGCGCCGAACGCCGCGGCGATCGCTATGTGCTCAATGGCAGCAAGACCTGGATCACCAACGGCCCCGATGCCCACACCTATGTTATCTACGCCAAGACCGAACCGGAAAAGGCGGCCCATGGCATCACCGCCTTCATCGTCGAGCGCGACTGGAAGGGCTTCAGCCGGGGCAGCAAGTTCGACAAACTGGGCATGCGCGGCTCCAACACCTGCGAACTGTTCTTCGACGACGTGGAGGTGCCGGAGGACAACGTGCTGGGCCAGGTCAATGGCGGGGTCAAGGTGCTGATGAGCGGCCTGGACTACGAGCGGGTGGTCCTCGCCGGCGGCCCGGTGGGCATCATGCAGGCCTGCCTGGACGTGGTGCTGCCCTATGTTCACGACCGCAAGCAATTTGGCCAGAGCATCGGCGAATTCCAGCTGATCCAGGGCAAGGTGGCCGATCTCTACACCGGGCTCAATGCCAGCCGCGCCTATCTCTATGCCGTGGCCCAGGCCTGCGACCGCGGCGAGACCACCCGCAAGGACGCCGCCGGGGTGATCCTCTACACCGCCGAGAAGGCCACCCAGATGGCCCTGGAAGCCATCCAGATCCTCGGTGGCAACGGCTACATCAACGAATACCCCACCGGCCGCCTGCTGCGCGACGCCAAGCTCTACGAGATCGGCGCCGGGACCAGCGAGATCCGCCGCATGCTGATCGGCCGCGAGCTGTTCAACGAAACCCGGTGAGGACGCCTTCATGACCGTGCTGACCTCCACGCTGAACCGGCGCACCCCGGACTACCAGCGCAACGCCGCCGCCATGGCCGAACAACTGGCCCGGCTCGACGGGCTGCTGGCGCGCATCCGCGAAGGCGGCGGGGCCAGGGCCCAGGCGCGCCATACCGCGCGCGGCAAGCTGCTGCCCCGCGCGCGCATCGATCTGTTGCTGGACCCAGGCTCGCCCTTCCTGGAAATTGGCGCCCTGGCCGCCCTCGACGTCTACGAGGAAGAGGTACCGGCCGCCGGGGTGGTAGCCGGCATCGGCCGCATCGAGGGCGTCGAGTGCATGATCATCGCCAACGACGCCACGGTGAAGGGCGGCTCCTACTATCCGCTCACGGTGAAGAAGCACCTGCGCGCCCAGGCCATCGCCCTGCAGAATCGGCTGCCCTGCCTCTACCTGGTGGATTCCGGCGGCGCCAACCTGCCGCGCCAGGAGGACGTCTTCCCCGACCGCGAGCACTTCGGGCGGATCTTCTTCAACCAGGCCAACATGAGCGCCCAGGGCATCCCGCAGATCGCCGTGGTGATGGGTTCCTGCACCGCCGGTGGCGCCTATGTGCCGGCCATGAGCGACGAGACCATCATGGTGCGCCAGCAGGCCACCATCTTTCTCGCCGGCCCGCCGCTGGTGAAGGCCGCCACCGGCGAGGTGGTCAGCGCCGAGGAACTGGGCGGCGCCGATGTCCATTGCCGGACCTCCGGCGTGGCCGATCACTACGCCGAAGACGATGCCCATGCCCTGGCCCTGGCCCGGCGCTGCATCGCCAACCTCAACTGGCGCAAGCTGGGCGACTTGCAGCTGAAGACGCCTATCCCGCCCCTCTACCCGGCCGAGGAACTGCACGGTCTGGTGCCGGCCGATCCCAAGCAGCCGCTGGAGGTGCGCGAGGTGATCGCGCGGCTGGTGGACGGCAGCGTCTTCGATGAATTCAAGGCGCAATTCGGCACCACCCTGGTCTGCGGCTTCGCCCACCTGCACGGCCATCCGGTGGCCGTCCTCGGCAACAACGGCATTCTCTTCGCCGAATCGGCGCAGAAAGGCGCGCACTTCATCGAACTGGCCTGCCAGCGCCGCATCCCGCTGCTATTCCTGCAGAACATCACCGGCTTCATGGTGGGCAAGAAATACGAGGAAGGCGGCATCGCCAAGCACGGCGCCAAGCTGGTCACCGCGGTGGCCTGCGCCCGGGTGCCCAAGTTCACCGTGATCATCGGCGGCAGCTTTGGCGCCGGCAACTACGGCATGTGCGGTCGCGCCTACGATCCACGCTTCCTGTGGATGTGGCCCAACGCGCGCATCGGCGTGATGGGTGCAGAGCAGGCGGCCGGGGTGCTGGTGCAGGTCAAGCGCGAGCAGGCGGAGCGCGCCGGCGAGGCCTTCGACGATGAGGAAGCGGCGCGGATCAAGGCCCCCATCGTCGAGCAGTACGAGCGCCAGGCCCATGCCCACTATTCCAGCGCGCGGCTGTGGGACGACGGGGTGATCGACCCGGCCCAGACCCGCGAGGTCCTCGCCCTGGCCCTATCGGCCAGCCTCAACGCCCCTCTCGAGCCGACGACCTTCGGCGTCTTCCGGATGTAGGCCATGACTGACTTCCACACCCTGGAACTGATCCGTGATCCACGCGGCTTCGCCACCCTCTGGCTCGATCGCCCGGAGCGCCACAATGCCCTGGATGCGCAGCTGATCGCGGAGTTGGGCAGCGTGCTCGCCGAGATCGCCAGCGATCAAGCCCTGCGCTTTCTGCTCCTGCGTGGCCGCGGGCGGCACTTCTGCGCCGGCGCCGACCTCGCCTGGATGCAGGCCTCGGCCCGCCTAGACGCCGCCGCCAACCGCGCCGACACCGAGCGCCTGGCCGAGGTGATGTATCGCCTGCAGGCCTTGCCGATGCCGACCCTGGCGGTGGTCCAGGGCGCGGCCTTTGGCGGTGCGGTGGGCCTGGTCAGCTGCTGCGACCTGGCCCTGGCCGCGGGCGACGCCACCTTCTGCCTGTCGGAGGTGCGCATCGGCCTGGTGCCGGCGGTCATCGCGCCCTTCGTGACTCGCGCCCTGGGCGAGCGCATGGCGCGGCGCTACATGCTCGGCGCGGAGCGCTTTTCCGGCGAACGCGCCGCCGAACTGGGCCTGGTGGCCGAGACTGCGCCGGCTGCCGACCTGGACACCCTGGTCGAGGCCTGGATCGCCCGGCTGCTGGACAATGGGCCCCAGGCATTGCGCGCCTGCAAGCGGTTGCTGGACGGCGCGGGCGCCGGCGCACCCCGCGCCGTGGTGCGCTCCTTCACCGAAGGCCTGTTC
>CAUQPA010000017.1:0-22989 GCA_963519325.1 uncultured Pseudomonas sp.
ACCTCGACCGCCAGGAGCAGGACTGGGCACACGCCAGCCTGCTCTGGGAGGCACGTGTCGCGGATGCCGCCGCCCTGGACGCGCTGCTCGAGCGGGCCCAGCGCAGCCTGGACCTGCAGGACGGCCCGCTGCTGCGCGCGGTGCTGGCCACCCTGGCGGACGGCAGCCAGCGCTTGCAGCTGGTGGTCCACCACCTGGCGATCGATGGCGTCTCCTGGCGCATCCTCTTCGACGACCTGCAGACCGCCTACCGCCAAGTGCAGGGCGGCGAGCCGGTGCGGCTGCCATCCAAGACCAGTTCGGTCAAGGCGTTCGCCGAGCAGATGCAGCGCCATGCTCGCAGCGAAACCCTGCAACGGCAGCTGGGGTTCTGGCAGGAGCACCTGCAGGACGCTTGCGCCGAACTGCCCTGCGAACACCCGGATGCACCCCGTGAGGCGCGCCTGGCGCACACCCTGTTCACCCAGCTGGGCCGGGAGGCGACCCGTCGCCTGTTGCAGGAGGCCCCCAAGGCCTACCGCACCCAGGTCAACGACCTGCTGCTCACCGCCCTGGCACGGGTGATCTGCCGCTGGACCGGGCAGCCGAACACCCTCAGCCAGCTGGAGGGCCATGGTCGCGAGGAGCTGTTCCCCAACATCGACCTGACCCGCACCCTCGGCTGGTTCACCAGCCTGTTCCCGGTGAAGCTCACGCCGGCGGGCGCCCTGGCGGCGTCGATCAAGGCGATCAAGGAGCAGCTGCGGGCCGTTCCCGACAAGGGCACGGGCTTCGGTGCGCTGCGCTACCAGGGGGACGAGAGCGCCCGTGCCGCGCTGCGGGCACTGCCCGAGCCGCGCCTGATCTTCAACTATCTCGGCCAGTTCGACGGCAGCTTCGACGACAGCCAGGCGGCACTGTTCCGCCCGGCCCGCGAGGGTTCCGGCGCCGACCACAGCCCGCTGGCGCCCCTGGGCAACTGGCTGAGCCTCAACGGCCAGGTGTACGACGGCGAGCTGAGCCTGGGCTGGACCTTCAGCCGCGAACAGTTCGGCGAGCAGACGATCCAGCGACTGGCCGATGACTATGTCGCCGAGCTGGAGCAGCTGATCGAACACTGCGCCCAGCCGATCAACCAGGGCGTGACGCCCTCGGACTTCCCCCTGGCCGGGCTCGGCCAGGGGCAGCTGGATGCGTTGCCGGTTTCCGCCCGCGAGGTCGACGACCTCTACCCGCTGACGCCGATGCAGCAGGGCATGCTGTTCCACAGCCTGTATGAGCCAGGCACCGGCCAGTACATCAACCAGATGCGCCTGGACATGCAGGGGCTCGACCCCGAGCGTTTCCAGCGGGCCTGGCAGGAAGCCGTGGAAGCCCACGACATCCTGCGCAGCCGGTTCATCTGGGAGGGTGGCCTGGAGCGGCCGCTGCAGGTCGTCCAGCGCCAGGTCGAGGTTCCTTTCGCACGGCACGACTGGCGTGGCCGCGATGACCCGGCCACCGCGCTCGATGCCTTGGCGACCGCCGAACTCGAGCAGGGCTTCGACCTGGCTCGTGCGCCCTTGCTGCGCCTGGCCCTGGTGCAGGTCGGCGAAGGCGCCTGGCACCTGGTCTACACCCACCACCACATCCTCATGGATGGCTGGAGCAATTCGCAGCTGCTCGGCGAGGTGCTGCAGCGCTATGCGGGGCAGCAGGTGGTGCGCCAGGGCGGGCGCTACCGCGACTACATCGCCTGGCTGGCGGGGCGCGACCCCGTTGCCAGCGAAACCTTCTGGCGTGGCCAACTGGCGCCCCTCGACGCGCCGACCCGCCTGGCCGGGCCGGACCAGCCGCGCGCCTCCCGGGCCGACGAGCCCAGCCACGACAGCTTCCATCGCTCGCTTTCGCAGGAGGAATGCCAGCGCCTGGGCGAGTTCGCCCGGCAGCAGAAGGTCACGCTCAATACCCTGGTGCAGGCCGCCTGGCTGTTGCTGCTGCAACGCCATACGGGGCAGGACGGCGTGGCGTTCGGCGCCACGGTGGCCGGTCGCCCGGCCGAACTGCGGGGCATCCAGGAGCAGATCGGCCTGTTCATCAACACCTTGCCGGTGATCGCCAGCCCGCGCCCCGAGCAACCCCTCGTCGACCTGCTGCAGGCGTTGCAGGCGCAGAACCTGGCGCTGCGCGAGCACGAGCATACGCCGCTGTACGACATCCAGCGCTGGGCGGGGCAGGGCGGGGACAGCCTGTTCGACACCTTGCTGGTGTTCGAGAACTACCCGGTCTCCCAGGCGCTGCAGGACAGCGCACCGGACGGGCTCGGCTTCGGCGCCCTCGGCAACCGGGAACAAACTAATTTCCCGCTGACCCTAGCCGTTCATCTGAGTGACATCCTCAACCTGCACTTCACCTATGCCAACGCTTGCTATTCCCGCGAATCGATCCAGGGCCTCGGTGACCAGATGGTGCACCTGCTGATGCAGATGCCCGGTTCGAACGCCCAGCGTCGTCTCGGCGAGTTCGGGCTGCTGGACGCGCCGATGCACACCCGCGTGGTGGAGCAGTGGAACGCCACCGAGACCGCGCCGCGGGATGCGCGCCAGGTGCACCAGTGGGTGGCCTTCCAGGCACAGTGCCAGCCCCAGGCCGTGGCCGTGCTGGCAGAGGGGCATAGCCTCACCTACGGGCAGCTCAACGCCCAAGCCAACCGCTTGGCGCATCTGCTGATCGAACGCGGCGTGGGCCCCGATGTGCTGGTAGGGCTCGCCTTGCAGCGAGGGCCGCTGATGGTGGTCGGGCTGCTGGCGATCCTCAAGGCCGGTGGCGCCTACGTGCCGCTGGACCCGGCCTACCCGCAGGACCGCCTGGCCTACATGGTCGAGGACAGCGGCATCGCCCTGCTGCTCAGCGAGCGCGCCCTGGAGGCGCGGTTCGCCGACAGCGGCGTGAGCTGCCTGGCGCTGGATGGCCTGGACGAAGCACTGGCCAGCCGCGACGAGCGCGACCCGGCGGTTTCGCCGGACGGGCAGAACCTGGCCTATGTGATCTACACCTCCGGTTCCACCGGGCGCCCCAAGGGCGTGGGCATCCGCCACAGCGCGCTGAGCAACCACATGGCGTGGATGCAGGACCGCCTGGCGCTGCAGGCCGACGACCGCGTGCTGCAGAAGACCGCGATCAGCTTCGACGCCTCGGTCTGGGAGTTCTGGCTGCCGTTGATGAGTGGTGCGCAGCTGGTCCTGGCGAGCCCGGACCTGAACCTTGACCTGACCCGGCTCTGGGCCGAGGTGGCGCGCTGGCGGATCAGCGTCCTGCAGCTCGCCCCCTCGCTGCTGCAGGCCCTGTTGCCCCTGGCCCGGCGCGAGCAGCTGGCCACCCTGCGCCTGTTGCTCTGCGGCGGCGAGGCCCTGGGCCAGCATCTGGCGGACCAGGCGATGGCGCTGTCCGACGGTGAGCTGCACAACCTCTACGGGCCGACGGAAGCCACCATCGACAGCACCAGCCACCTCGTGGCAGCCGCCGAGGGTGACGAGCGCCGCACGGTCGCCATCGGCCGTCCACTGGGCAACGTGCGCACCTATGTTCTCGACTGCGCGCTGCAGCCCTGCGCCATCGGCGCCGTCTGCGAGCTGTACATCGCCGGCGATTCGCTGGCCCGTGGTTATCACCAGCGACCGGCGCTGACCGGCGAGCGCTTCATACCCGACCCCTTCGCCCGCAGCGGTCGCGAGGGCGGGCGGCTGTACCGCACCGGGGACCTGGTGCGCTACGCCGCGGACGGCGTGATCGAGTACATCGGGCGCATCGACCACCAGGTCAAGGTCCGTGGCCTGCGCATCGAACTCGGCGAGATCGAGGCCCGCCTGCGGGCCCAGCCGGAGGTGCGTGAAGCCGTGGTCCTGGCCCCTGATGGCCAGGCCCTGGTGGCCTATGTGGTCGCCGAGGAAGGCGCGCTGGAGCCGGCCGAAGCGGTGCTCGGCGAACGCCTGAAGGCGCGCCTGGCCGATCACCTGCCGGACTTCATGGTGCCCGGCCAGGTGGTGTTCCTGGACCGCCTGCCGCTGACCACCAACGGCAAGCTGGATCGCAAGGCACTGCCGGCGCCGGATGCCCGCCCGCTGCAGGTGGCCTACGTGGCGCCCGGCAGCGAGCTGGAGCTGAAGGTCGCCGCCATCTGGCAGGACGTGCTGAAGCTCGATCAGGTCGGGCTCGGCGACGATTTCTTCGAACGGGGCGGGCACTCGTTGCTGGCGGTGAACGTGGTTTCGCGCCTGCAACTGGAGCTGGGCATGAGCCTCACCCCGCAATTGATATTCCAGCACCCGGTACTGGGGGACTTCGTCGCCCAGCTGCAACAGATCGGGGCGCCAACGAGTACGTCGACATTGAGCAGGCTCGAGGCCCTGCTCGATGAAATGGAGGAGGTTTGATGGACAACACGGTTGCTTTACGCATCGCCAGGCGCTTCATCACGTTGCCACTGGAGAAGCGCAGGCAGTACCTGCAGAAGATGCGTGAAGAAAACGTGTCGCCGGCGAACCTGCCGATCCCGCCGGTGAACGATGCGTTCGACAGCCTGCCGCTGTCCTTCGCCCAGGAGCGCCAATGGTTCCTCTGGCAGCTCGACCCGGACAGCGCCGCCTACCACATGCCCACGGCCCTGCGCCTGCATGGCGCGCTGGATGTGGCGGCGCTGGAGCGCAGCTTCAACGCCCTGGTCGCGCGGCACGACAGCCTGCGCACCACCTTCGTCCAGGACGGTGAGGCGACCTCCCAGCGGGTCGGCTCGCCGGCACCGCTGACGCTGGCGGCCGAGCCCCTGGCGCAGGTGCCGGATGCCCAGCAGCTGCGCCAATTGATCGAGGAGCAGACCGAGCAGCTCTTCGACCTGCAGAACGGGCCGCTGCTGCGCGTCCGCCTGTTGCGCCTGGCCGATGACGATCACCTGCTGATCGTGGTGCTGCACCACATCGTCTCCGACGGCTGGTCGATGCAGGTCATGGTGGAGGAGCTGGTCACCTTCTATGCCGGCTTCAGCCGTGGCCAGGCGCCCGAGTTGCCGCCGCTGCCGATCCAGTACGTCGACTACGCCATCTGGCAGCGGCACTGGATGGAGGCGGGCGAGCGCGAACGGCAGCTGGAGTACTGGACGGGCCTGCTCGGCGGGCGGCAGCCGGTGCTGGAACTGCCCACCGATTTCCCACGCCCGGCGGTAATGAGTTACCGCGGCGCGCGCCTGGAGATTGAGCTGGACGACGGCCTGTCATCCGGGTTGAAGCAGATGGCCCAGCGTGAGGGCGTCAGCCTGTTCATGCTGCTCCTGGCGTCCTTCCAGGCCCTGCTGCACCGCTACAGCGGGCAGGACGACATCCGCGTCGGCGTGCCCACCGCGAACCGCAACCGGGTGGAGACCGAGCGCCTGATCGGCTTCTTCGTCAACACCCAGGTCCTGCGCAGCGAGGTCGACGGCCAGGCGCCGTTCCGCGAGCTGTTGCAGGACGTCAAGCAGGCGGCGCTGGGGGCCCAGGCCCACCAGGACCTGCCGTTCGAACAATTGGTGGAGGCGCTGCAGCCGGAGCGCAACCTCAGCCATACGCCGCTGTTCCAGGTGCTGTTCAACCACCAGACGGAGGGCCCTGCACGCGGGGCGCCGGTGGGTGGGCTGCGGGTCGAGGGGCTGCAGGGCGAGACCCGCACGGCGTCGTTCGACCTGACCCTGGAGACGCTCGAGCATCCCGACGGCATCAGCGCCTCCATGACCTACGCCACCGACCTGTTCTGCGCCGCCACGGTGGAGCGCATGGCCGGCCATTGGCTGAACCTGCTGCGCGGCATCCTGGCCAGGCCGGAGCAGGCCGTCGGCGAGCTGCCGCTGCTGGATGCGAGCCAGCAGCAGGCGATGCTGGTGGAACTGAACGACACGGCGGTCGCGCTGCCGGAGGCGCGTTTCGTCCATGAGCTGTTCCAGGCCCAGGTGGCGCGTGATCCCGACGCCATCGCCCTGGTGATCGGCGGGGAACGACTGGGCTATGCCGATCTCAACCGCCGCGCCAATCGCCTGGCCGGCCGGCTGGTCGAGCTGGGCGTGGGGCCGGACGTGCTGGTGGGGCTCTCGGTGGAGCGCAGCGTGGACATGCTGGTGGGGCTACTCGCCATCCTCAAGGCCGGCGGCGCCTACCTGCCGCTGGACCCGGCGTTCCCCGAGGATCGCCTGGCCTACATGATCGAGGACAGCGGCATCGAGCTGCTGCTGACCCAGCGCGCGCTGGCCGAGCGCCTGCCGGTACCGACGACGGTGCGGGCACTGCTGCTGGACGAACTGGGCGACTCGCTGGATGCCTTCCCCGGCGCGGACCTGCCCACCCGGCTCGAAGCGGAAAACCTCGCCTACACCATCTACACATCGGGCTCCACCGGGCGCCCCAAGGGCGTGATGGTGCGCCATGGCGCGCTGACCAACTTCGTCGCCAGCATGGCCCGTGTTCCGGGCGTCGTGGCCGGGGACCAGGTGCTGTCGCTGACCACCTTCTCCTTCGACATCTTCGGCCTGGAGATCTACGTGCCCCTGATGGTCGGCGCGCGCATCGTGCTGAGTGGACCCGAGGTCGCCCAGGACCCCTACGCGGTACTGGACCTGGTGGAACGCGAGCAGGTGAACGTGCTGCAGGCGACGCCTTCGTCCTGGCGCATGCTGCTGGACAACGAGCGGGCGGAGGTCCTGCGTGGCTGCACCTTCCTCTGTGGCGGCGAGGCGCTGCCGCGGGAGCTGGCGGCCCGCATGCTGGCCCTGGGCGGCGAGGTGTGGAACCTCTACGGACCGACCGAGACCACCATCTGGTCGGCCATCCACGGGCTTGGCCGGGAGGCCCCCGAGCCCTGGCTGGGGCGCCCCATCGACAACACCGCGCTCTATGTGGTCGGTGCCGACCTGTCCCCCGTGCCCCATAGCGTGGCCGGTGAACTGCTGATCGCCGGCGACGGCCTCGCGCGGGGTTACTTCCGGCGCCCGGGGCTGACCGCCGAACGCTTCATTCCCAATCCCTTCAAGGCTGGGGAGCGCCTGTACCGCACCGGCGACCTGGCCCGTATCCGTGCCGACGGCATCATCGAGTACCTGGGCCGCATCGACCACCAGGTGAAGATCCGTGGCTTCCGCATCGAGCTGGGCGAAATCGAGGCGCGCCTGCAGGAACAGGACGAGGTGCGCGAGGTCGCCGTGGTGGCGCAGGACGCCCCGGGCGGGCAGGTGCTGGTGGCCTATGTCGTGCCCCGCGACATGCCGGCTGCCGAAGATGCCGACGCCCAGGCCCGGCTGCGTGACGGCCTCAATGGCCGCCTGCGCCTGAAGCTGCCGGACTACATGGTGCCCGCGTACACGGTGCTGCTGGAGCGCTTCCCCCTCACGCCCAACGGCAAGCTGGACCGCAAGCAACTGCCCAGGCCCGATGCGCGGCAATGGCAGAAGGCCTATGTGGCGCCACGCACCGAACTGGAGCGGACCATCGCCGAGGTCTGGGCGCAGGTGCTCCGCGTCGACCGGGTCGGCGTGCACGACAGCTTCTTCGAACTGGGCGGGCATTCGCTGCTCGCCACCCAGGTCATGGCGCACCTGCGCCAGGCCCTGCAGGCCCAGGTACCGCTGCGCCTGCTCTTCGCCCACCCCGAGCTCGATGCCCTGGCGCGTGCCCTGGAAGAGGACATGCAGCCGGTCGAGCAGCCGATCCCGCGGGTTTCCCGGGAGCAGCCGCTGGAGCTGTCCCATGCCCAGCAACGGCAATGGATTCTCTGGCAGTTGGAACCCACCAGCAGCGCCTATCACATCCCGGCGGCCCTGCGCCTTCGCGGCGCCCTGGACCTGCCCGCGCTGGAGCGCAGCTTCGCCGCCCTGGTCGCGCGCCATGAAAGCCTGCGTACATCGTTCGTGCTGGACGGCGAACGGCCCCTGCAGGTGATCCACCCGGCGGCGCCGGTGGTGATCGAGGTCGAGGCGCTGGCCGCCGACGCGAGCGACGAGGCGATTCGGGCGGCGGTGGAGACCGAGACCCGGCGCCTGTTCGATCTGCAGGCCGGCCCGCTGCTGAGGGTGAAGCTGTTGCGGCTGGCCGAGGACGACCATGTCCTGGTGCTCACCCAGCACCACATCGTTTCCGATGCCTGGTCGATGCGCGTGATGATCGACGAGACGCTGAAACTCTATGTTGGCCACAGCCTGGGCCAACCCGTGGCGCTGCCGGAGCTGCCGATCCAGTACGCCGACTACGGCCACTGGCAGCGGCGCTGGCTGGAGGAGGGCGAACAGGCCCGCCAGCTGGCCTACTGGAGCGCGCAGCTGGGAGGCGAGCAGCCCGTCCTGGAGTTGCCGACGGACCGGCCGCGCCCGGCACAACAGAGCTATCGCGGCGCGCGCATCGCCATCGCCCTGGAGCCGACCCTGGCGGTTGCGCTCAAGCAACTGGCGCAGCGCGAGAACTGCAGCCTATTCATGGTGCTGCTGGCCTCCTTCCAGGTGCTGCTGCACCGCTTCAGCGGGCAGGGCGACATCCGCGTCGGCGTGCCGATCGCCAACCGCAACCGCCTGGAGACCGAAGGCCTGATCGGCTTCTTCGTCAACACCCAGGTACTCAAGGCCCAGGTCGACGGTCACGCGCCCTTTGCGACGCTGCTGCGCCAGGTGCGCCAGACCGCCCAGCAGGCCCAGGCGCACCAGGACCTGCCCTTCGAACAGTTGGTGGAGGCGCTGCAACCGGCGCGCAACCTGAGCCACAGCCCGCTGTTCCAGGTGATGTTCAACCACGGCGGCGAGGTGCAGCGCGAGGTCACGTCCCTGGCCGGCCTGGCGCTGGAAGAGCTCAGCTGGGATGCCGGCACCGCGCAGTTCGACCTGACGCTGGACACCTTCGAGTACGAGGCGGGCCTTTCCGCCGCGCTGTCCTATGCGACCGACCTATTCGACCACGCCACCGTGGAGCGCATGGGGCAGCACTGGCTGAACCTGCTGCGTGGCATCGTCGCCAGCCCCAGCCAGGCCGTCGGCGAGCTGCCGCTGCTGGACGCCGGGCAGCGTCATCACATGCTCTACGAGTGGAACCGCACCCGCGCCCACTACCCGAACCACCAGCCGGTCCATCACCTGATCGAGGCGCAGGCGGCGGTTAACCCCGCGGCCTGTGCGCTGGTCTTCGCCGGCCAGGCCCTCAGCTACGGCGAGCTCAACGCGCGGGCCAACCGCTGGGCGCACCGCCTGATCGAACAGGGCGTGACCGCCGACTCCCTGGTGGGGATCTCGGTGCACCGCAGCCTGGAAATGGTCGTGGGCCTGCTGGCCATCCTCAAGGCCGGCGGCGCCTATGTGCCGCTGGACCCGGAATACCCCCGCGAACGCCTGGCCTACATGATCGAGGACAGCGGCATCGAGCTGCTGCTGATCCAGGCCGGGCTGCAGGATCAGCTGCCGATACCCGGTGGCGTGAAGACCTTGCTGCTCGACGATGGCGAGGCACGGTTGCAGGGCTACCCGGCCGGCAACCCCGAGGTGCCGCTCGCCGCCTCGAACCTGGCCTATGTGATCTACACCTCCGGCTCCACGGGCAAGCCCAAGGGCGCGGGCAACAGCCACGGCGCGCTGACCAACCGCCTGTGCTGGATGCAGGACGCCTACGGGCTCGGCGAAGGTGACAGCGTGCTGCAGAAGACGCCGTTCAGCTTCGACGTTTCGGTCTGGGAGTTCTTCTGGCCGCTGATGTACGGCGTGCGCCTGGTGGTCGCCGAGCCGGGTGCCCACCGCGACCCCGCGCAGCTGATCCGGCTGATCGAAGACGAGGCCGTCACCACCCTGCATTTCGTGCCCTCGATGCTGCAGGCCTTCCTGCTGGACGAGAACGCGGGGCGCTGCCGCAGCCTGACCCGGATCGTCTGCAGTGGCGAAGCCCTGCCGGTGGATGCCCAGCAGCAGGTATTCGCCCGGTTGCCCGGCGCCGCCCTGTACAACCTGTATGGCCCGACGGAAGCGGCCATCGACGTGACGCACTGGACCTGCCGCGACGAAGGGCGCGAGGCGGTGCCGATCGGCGAGCCCATCGCCAACCTGATGACCTACATCCTCGACCCCGAGCTGAACCCGGTGCCGGTCGGCGTCAGCGGCGAGCTCTACCTCAGTGGCCAGGGCCTTGCCCGTGGCTACCATCGCCGCCCCGCGTTGACCGCGGAGCGCTTCGTGGCCAGCCCCTTCGTGGAGGGCGAACGGCTGTACCGCACCGGTGACCTGGCCCGTTACCGCGCCGATGGCGTCATCGACTACCTGGGTCGTATCGACCACCAGGTGAAGATCCGTGGCCTGCGCATCGAGCTGGGCGAGATCGAAGCGCGCCTGCTGGACCATGACGGCGTGCGCGAGGCCGTGGTCGTCGCCCTGGACGGGCGCAGCGGCAAGTACCTCAGCGCCTACCTGGTCCTGCAGGGAGAAACGCCGGACTGGCCGCTCATGCGTGAGCAACTGGTCGCGCACCTCCAGCGCACCCTGCCCGAGCACATGGTGCCGCCGCACATCACCGCGCTGGAGCGCATGCCGCTGAGCCCCAACGGCAAGCTGGATCGCAAGGCGCTGCCGGTTCCGAGCCTGGACGAGGCGCAGAGCGCCTATGTGGCACCCGGCAGCGAGGTCGAGCGGACCCTGGCGGAAATCTGGCAGGCGGTGCTCGGCGTGCCCGAGGTGGGCATCACCGACAACTTCTTCGCCCTGGGTGGCGATTCGATCAACTCGATCCAGGTGGTCAGCCGCGCCCGCCAGCGGGGCATCGTCCTGGCGCCCCGGGACCTGTTCCTGCACCAGAACATCCAGGCCCTGGCCCAGGTCGCCCAGCAGGGCGAGGCGAACCTGGCGGACCAGGGACCTGTCACCGGAGAGAGCCTGCTGCTGCCCATGCAGCAGGGCTTCCTCGCCAGCGAAATCGCCCAGCCGCAGCACTGGAACCAGTCGATCCTGCTGACGCCGCGCGAGCCGCTGGACGTCGCGCGGCTGGGGGCGGCCCTCGAAGCGGTCGTCGCCCATCACGATGCGTTGCGCGTGCGCTTCCACAGGACCGCCAACGGCAGCTGGAAGGCCCGCCACGCGGCCGTGGCTGCGCAACCGCTCGAGGTCTGGCAAGGCACCGCTCGCGATGCCGATGAGCTCGTCGCCCTGGCCAACCGCGCGCAACGCAGCCTGGACCTGCAACAGGGGCCGTTGCTGCGCTGCAGCCTGATCGACATGGCCGATGGCAGCTCGCGCCTGCACCTGGCCATCCACCACCTGGTGGTGGATGGCGTGTCCTGGCGCATCCTCCTGGAAGACCTGCAGAGTGCCTACGAGCAGCTGTCGCGCGACGAGGCGGTGAAGCTGCCGGCCAAGTCGACGGCATTCAGGACCTGGGCCGAGCGTCTGCACGACCATGCGGGAAGCGATGCGCTGGAGCGGGAGCTGGCCTACTGGACCAGCCGCCTCGACCAGCCCCTGCCGGAATTGCCCAGGGCGAACCCCGAAGGCAGCCAGGCCTCCGCGCATGGGCATTCGGTGAGCCTGTCGCTGAGCGTCGAGCAGACCCAGCGCCTGCTCAAGCAGGCCCCGTCGGCCTATCGCACCCAGGTCAATGATTTGCTGCTCAGCGCGCTGGCCACGGCCGTCTGCCAATGGACCGGCCAGCCGGCTTGCCTGGTGGAACTGGAAGGCCACGGCCGCGAGGAGATCTTCGACGGCATCGACCTGAGCCGCACCGTCGGCTGGTTCACCAGCCTGTACCCGGTGCTGCTGACCCCTTCGGAGAACCCGGGGGAATCGATCAAGCGCATCAAGGAGCAGCTGCGGGCCGTGCCGGACAAGGGCCTCGGCTATGGCGTGCTGCGCCACCTGGGCGCGCCGGATATCCAGCAGCGCCTGGCCGGGTTGCCCCAGGCCCGCATCACCTTCAACTACCTGGGCCAGTTCGACCAGAACTTCGACGAGCAGGCGCTGTTCGTGCCGGGCGAGGAGGGCAGCGGTGACGGCCATGGCGACGATGTGCCCCTGGGCAACTGGCTGACCATCAACGGCAAGGTCTTCGATGGCCGCTTGAGCCTGGACTGGACCTTCAGTCGCGAGGTGTTCGACATCGCCGTGATGGAGCGCCTGGCGGGCGCCTATGGCGCTGCGCTGGAGCGGCTGATCGACCATTGCTGCGACGAGGGCATCCAGGGCCTGACGCCGTCCGACTTCCCGCTCGCCGGCCTGAACCAGAAGCAGCTGGATGCGCTGCCGGTAGCGGTGCCGCAGATCCAGGATGTGTACCCGCTGTCGCCGATGCAGGAAGGCATGCTGTTCCACAGCCTGGCCGACGACGCCACCGGGCTGTACGTCAACCAGATCAGCCTGCCCGTCGAGGGCCTCGACGCCGAGCGCTTCGCCTGGGCCTGGGAGCAGGTGATCGCCCGCGAGGACATCCTGCGGACCAGCTTCCACTGGCAGAGCGGCTCGAGCGAGCCGGTGCAGATCGTCCACCGCCATGTGCCGCTGGACCTGCGGCAGGAAAACTGGCGGCAGCGCGAGCAGGGCGAAGAGGCCCTCGCCGAGCGCGCGGCGGCCGACTACCGGGAAGGCTTCGACCTGGCGCAGGCACCCTTGCAGCGCGTGTTGCTGCTGCGCCTGGACGAGCAGCGCCACCAGCTGATCTGGACCTGCCACCACATCCTCATGGACGGCTGGAGCAGTTCGCGGCTGTTCGGCGAGGTCATGCAGTTCTATGCCAAGGGCCAGGTCGCGACCCGCAACGGGCCTTACCGTGACTTCATCGCCTGGCTGAAGCGGCAGGACGGAAACAGCCTGGAGTCGTTCTGGCGGGCACGCCTGGGCGAGCTGGAGCAGGCCACCTTCCTCGGCCAGTCGGTCTTCCCCCGGCATGTGCAGGACCTGCCAGGCCACGATGCCCTGTACACCCGCTGGGACGAGGTGCAGACCCGACGCCTGCAGCAGGCCTGCCGCGACCTGCACATCACCCCCAACACCCTGATCCAGGGCGCCTGGCTGCTGCTGTTGCAACGCTTCACCGGCCAATCCACCGTGGTCTTCGGCGCCACCGTGGCGGGGCGCCCGGCCAGCCTGGCCAACGCCGACAGCATCCTAGGCCTGTTCATCAACACCCTGCCGGTGATCCAGACCCTGCGGGCGGAGCAGCCCCTGGTGCAATGGCTGCAGCAGCTCCAGGCGTACAACCTGGAGATCCGCGAGCACGCCCATGCCCCCCTGGCGGATATCCAGCGCTGGTCCGGAATGGGCGGCCAGGGGCTGTTCGACAGCATCCTGGTGTTCGAGAACTACCCGATCGACGAACGCCTGGGCGAGGAGAACGACACCGGCCTGAGCTTCGGTGCGTCCCGCAACCACGATGTGACCAACTTCCCCATGGACCTGGCGGTGCACCTGGGGGATCGGCTGTCCATCGAGTACCTGTTCCTGCGCAATGCGTTCAGCGTCGAGGCGGTGGAGCGTATCCGCGTCACCATGGAGCACATGCTGGAGGTGCTGATCGCCTCGCCGGACGTGGCCCTGGGCAACCTCGCGCTGCTGCCTCCCTTGCAGCAGCAGGCCATCGCCCAGTGGAGCGCGGCGCCTGTGGCCGATGAACAGCCGACGGCACTGCTGCCCGAGCTGATCGCCCGCCACGCCGCCGAGCGCCCGGACGCCGTGGCGCTGGTCTGCGGTGAGCGGCAACTGTCCTATGGCGAGCTGGCGAACCTTTCGGACCGGCTGGCCCACCGCCTGCTGGCGCTCGGCGCAGGCCCGGAGAAAGTAGTCGGCGTGGCCCTGGAGCGCTCCGTGGAGACGGTCGTGGCCTTCCTGGCGGTGATGAAGAGCGGGGCGGCCTACGTCCCCCTCGACATCGACTACCCGGCGGAACGGCTGGCCTTCATGATCGAAGACTCCGCCATGGCGCTGCTGGTGAGCCACAGCGGCGTGCAGGAGCGGTTGCCCCGGGTGGATGGCCCGCAGGTGCTGCTGCTGGATGGCTTCGATGAATGGGGCGGCAGTAACAAGCCGCTGCACAGCCGCCTGGTGGCGCAGAACCTGGCCTACCTGATCTACACCTCAGGTTCCACCGGCCGGCCCAAGGGCGTCGCGGTGACCCATGGCCCGCTGAGCATGCATTGCCAGGCGATCGCCAGGCTGTACGAGATGGATGCCGCGACCCGCGAGCTGCACTTCATGTCGTTCGCCTTCGACGGGGCCCATGAGCGCTGGCTGAGCACCTTGTTCAGCGGCGGCACCCTGGTCATCCGCGACGGTGCGCTGTGGACGCCCGAGCAGACCTTCGAGGCCCTGCACCGGCACGCCATCAGCATCGCCTGCTTCCCGCCGGCCTACCTCAAGCAACTGGCCGAATGCGCAGAGCAGAGCGGGCTGACCCCGCCACCGGTGCGCGTGTACTGCTTCGGCGGCGACGCGGTGCCGGACCAGACCTTCGAGCAGGTGAAGGCCGCCCTGCGTCCCCGCTACTTCACCAATGGCTATGGGCCGACCGAGACCGTGGTCACCCCGATGCTGTGGAAGGTGCCGGCCAGCACCCGCTGCGAAGCCGCCTATGCGCCCATCGGGCGCGCGGTGGGGCAGCGCGCGCTCTATGTGCTGGACGAGAACCTCAACCCGTTGCCACCGGGCATCGCCGGCGAGCTCTACATCGGTGGCGAAGGCGTCGCCCGCGGCTATCACCGTCGTGCCGGGCTCAGCGCCGAGCGCTTCGTGCCCGATCCCTTCGGCAAACCGGGTGATCGCATGTACCGCAGTGGCGACCTGGTGCGCCGCCGCGCCGATGGCGTGCTCGACTACGTCGGCCGCATCGATCACCAGATCAAGGTACGGGGCTTCCGTATCGAACTCGGTGAGATCGAGGCCTGCCTGCGCCAGTCGGGCGATGTCGGCGACGCCGTCGTGGTCGCCCGGGACAGCGCTTCGGGCAAGCAGCTGATCGGCTATGTGGTGACGCCGGGCGGCGAGCCCATCGGCGACCGCCTGAAAGCCGAGCTGCGGGCCAGCCTGCCGGACTACATGGTGCCGGCGCAGATCATCTGCCTGCCGCGCCTGCCGGTGACGCCCAACGGCAAGCTCGATCGCCAGGCGCTGCCGGAGCCCGAGTTCAAGGGCACCCAGTACGTGGCCGGGCGCACCCGCGACGAGCAGTTGATGGCGCAGGTCTGGGCCGAGGTGCTGCAGGTGGAGCAGGTGGGCATCACCGACAACTTCTTCGAGCTGGGGGGCGACTCCATCCTCAGCCTGCAGGTGGTGTCGAGGGTGCGTAACCACCCGGAGCTGAACATGGAGCTGAAGCTGCGGGACCTGATGCGCCACCAGACCATCGAGGAGATCTTCGGGCAGCGACCGGTTGCGGATCAGCCCCAGGCGGACACCACCCAGGTGGCTGCCGAAGGCCAGTTCAACCTGATTCCGATCCAGCAGTGGCTGTTCGACGAGCGCATGGAAGAGCCTCACCACTTCAACCAGGCGTTGCTGTTACGCGCGCGTCAGGCGTTGAACCTGGCGGCCCTGGAGCTGGCGCTGCGCAGCATCGTCCAGCAGCACGATGCCCTGCGCCTGCGCTTCACCGAGGTTGGCGGGCGCAACCTGCAGCACTACCAGCCGTTGGCGGAGATGCAGGCGCTCTGGGCGTCGGAGCCCTTGCTCTGGCAGCGGGAGGTCGTGGACGAGGCGGAGCTGGAACTGTTCGCCGTGCAGGTCCAGCGCAGCCTGGACCTGCAGGACGGCCCGGTCTGGCGCACCGCCCATGTGGCCATGGCCAACGGCGAGACCCGGGTGCTGATGGTGATCCATCACCTGGTCATCGACACCGTCTCCTGGCGGGTGCTGCTGCAGGACCTGCAGATGGCCTACGAGGCCTATGACAGGGGCGAGACGCCAAGCTTCCCGTTCCGCACCAGCAGCTACCGTGCCTGGGCGGAAGGCCTGGGCGCCTATGCCGAGAGCTTCCCGGCCAAGGAGCGGGACTACTGGCTCGCGCAGGCGCGCCAGCCGGGCAGCGAGCTGCCTTGCGACAACCCGCGGGGCAAGAACCAGGTGCGGCACCAGGC
Organism: uncultured Pseudomonas sp.; assembly: GCA_963519325.1. GTDB lineage: Bacteria > Pseudomonadota > Gammaproteobacteria > Pseudomonadales > Pseudomonadaceae > Chryseomonas. The sequence continues at coordinate 16,048 of CAUQPA010000017.1, forward strand.
GGTGGCCCACCTGACCCTGTCCGAGGTGCACACCCAGCAGCTGCTCAAGCAGGTGCCGGCGGTCTATCGGACGCAGATCAACGACGTATTGCTGGCGGCCTTGGGCCGCGTGCTGTGCCGTTGGAGCGGGCAAGCTTCGGCGCTGATCCAGCTGGAAGGGCACGGCCGTGAGGACCTGGTGGCCGACATCGACCTGAGCCGCACCGTCGGCTGGTTCACCAGCATGTTCCCGGTACGCCTCACCCCGGGGCTGGACGACGACATCGGCGCCTCGGTCAGGGCCGTGCAACGCCAGCTGGCGGCGGTGCCGAACAAGGGGCTCGGCTATGGCGTCCTGCGCCACCTGAGTGGCCCGGAGGTCGCCGCGCAGTTGAGCGCCGCCCCCCAGGCGCGGGTCACCTTCAACTACCTGGGGCAGTTCGACCAGAGCTTCGACGACAAGGCCATGCTGGTGCCGGCGGCCGAGAGCTACGGCAGCTGCTACAGCCCCATGGCGGCACTGGGCAACTGGCTGGAGATCGTCGGGCAGGTGTACGACGGGCAGCTGGCCTTGCGCTGTGTCTTCAGCAATCGCCGCTACCGCATCGAGACTGTCGAGCAACTGATGCAGGCCTACCAGGCCGAACTGGAGGCGCTGATCGAGCACTGCGTCGCGCAGGCGGCCTAAGTATTCGTTGCGGTCCTTCGTACTACTGGGGGCGCCACCTGCGTGGCCCCTCCGGTGGATGTACCCCTTGATCAAGGAACCATGCGATGCCATTGCATCCAGAGCTGAACGCCTTCCTCGACCTGGCGGAAGAAAGCCAGGCCAGCGGCCCCGGGCCTTTCCATGTGTCGTCCCCGCAACAGGCCCGGGAGGCCTTCGAACGCACCACCGGGCAGTTGCGCTGGGCCGCGCCGCAGGGCGTGCGTTCGACGGATTTCGAGTTCCACAGCCGGGATGGCGCCTCGCTGCCCCTGCGCCTGTACCGGCCGTCCACTGCCAGCGGAACGCTGCCCGTCCTGGTGTACTTCCACGGCGGCGGCTACGTGGTCGGCAGCCTCGACTCCCATGACGGCGTGTGCCGCGAGTTCTGCGAGCGGACACCGTGCGCGGTGCTTTCGGTCGGCTATCGCGTGGCGCCCGAGCACAGGTTCCCGACCCCGCTAAACGACGGTGCCGATGCGCTGGCCTGGCTGGCCGCCCATGCCGGGGAGCAATCCCTGGATCCCACCCGCGTGGTCTTCGGCGGCGACAGCGTCGGCGCCACCCTGGCCACGGTGCTGGCCCTGGAGGCGGCGCGCTCGGCGGCGGCGGTCGTCAGGCCCTGCCTGCAGCTCCTGTGCTACCCGGTTACCGATGCCTCGGCCAGCAGCTCGTCGATGCAGCTGTTCGGTGAGGGCTACCTGCTGGAAAGCGAAACCCTGGAGTGGTTCTACCGGCATTACGCGCGGGAGGCGGCCGACCGGCTCGATTGGCGCTTCTCGCCGTTGCTGGCGACCGACCATGCCGGCGTGGCGCCGGCGGTGATCGCCCTGGCGGGGTTCGACCCGCTGCTGGACGAGGGGCGGGCTTATGCGCGGCGCCTGCAGGAGCAGGGGGTTGCAGTGCAGGTGCTGGAGTTCGAGGGGCTGATCCACGACTTCCTGCGCTTGCGCAGCGTGGTGCCGGATATCGACGACGTCTACGCGCAGCTGGTGTCCGCCTTGCGCCAGGCGCTGGCGCGTTGAGCCGGCGATAGCATCCGGCGGCCCAGGCCGCGCGATACCGGAAACCGGGCCAAGGCCCGGTTTTTTCATGGGTCGGAGGAGGGGATGTCCGCCTGCGAATGCTGGTCTCGCCCCTGCACGGCAGCCATAAAAAAACCGGGCCTGAGCCCGGTTTCTTCATGCCGCTGGCGTTCACCAGTCGTAGGACACCTCGACCGAAGCGACACGCTCCTGGCCGTAGTAGCAGCCGAACGAGTAGTTGCAGTCCGACACGTATTCGCGGTCGAAGAGGTTCTGCACGTTCAGGCTGGCCTGGAGGCCCCGCATGTCGCTGGAGAGCTTGCCTAGGTCATAGCTGAGGGTGGTGTCGTAGACGACATAGGACGGGGTGTGAAAGCTGTTGGCGGCGTCGCCCGGCTTGCGGCCGGTGTAGCGAGCGCCTACGCCCCAGGTCAGGCCATTCAGAGGTGCCTGTTTGAAGTGGTAGTCCACCCAGGCGGTTGCGGAAACGGGCGCCTGTGCTTCGCTACGGTTGTTCTGGTTCCCATACGTCTCCTTTGTGTAGAAGGAATCGATGTAGGTAGCTGCAGCTAACAAGTCGACGTTCTGAACGCTGGATTTCATTTCAAGTTCGACACCTCTCGAGCGAATCTCACCCTGCTGCGACTGGTATTGGGGGTACTCGACATCTCCCGTGAGCACATTCTTTTGTTTGACTTGGAAGACCGCCGCGGTGATCAGCGTTTTTTCGTAGGGCTGGTACTTCACCCCAACTTCGTATTGTTGGCCTTCGGTCGGCTCAAAGGCTTTTCCTCCTCGTTCAGGCGCAGCGGTGCCGACGGTTGGCAAAAAGGATTCGGAATAGCTGATGTAAGGAGCAAGACCGAAGGCGCTGACATAGGTCAGACCCACGCGGCCAGTGAACTTGTTATCGCGCTGCTCTGTAATAGTGTCAGCGAGCAGATCCTTGTTTTCTACTTCGGCCCAGTCCTTGCGGCCGCCGATAGTTAGGATCCAGTTGTCAAGCTTGATTTGGTCTTGGGCATACATCCCAAATTGGCGGATGGTGTTATCCCACTTGGTGTCCAAGGCAGGCGTTACGTTACTGGTGTCGTAGTTATTTTTGCCATAAAGGTCAACCGGCAATACATTGTAGGCGTTGTAGCCATCGTACTTTCGGTTGAAGTGCCTGTAGTCAACTCCGGTCAGAGCGGTATGCTGCAAGGCGCCCGTGTTGAATTTGAACTGCAGGTTGTTATCTATGGTGTAGGCGATGTTATGTTGTTGCCAATTTAGCTTCACTCGGTTGGCGCGAGAAAGGTCGACATCGCCATTGGCATCGGTGGCGAAACTGCGCAGATAGAATCCTTTGTAGTCATCCCTTACGTCAATATAACGAGCGGTCGAACGAAATCTAAGTTCGTCATTAAAATCATGACTGAAATCGTAACCTAGAATATACTGATCGCGCTTGTAGTCGTTGTAGTGGGAGTCGCCGGCGAAAAAGTCGCGGTTGATTCTTTGGCCATCAGGGCCGCGGACTAAACTACCTACCCTCGGTAGAGCCTGGTAGTCAAACAGGCCGTTGTCCCGTTGAGCTTGGGCGAGTAACGTCAGGGATGTGGTTTCTGAAGGAGACCAAGTCAGGCTGGGGGCCAGTAATAGACGTTCGTTTTTGGTGTGTGCTACTTGCTCATTGCCTTTCTTGGCTAAACCCACTAGGCGATAGGAGAGGGAATTCTGTTCGTCAATGGGGCCGCTGGTGTCAAACGCGCCGTTTACCCGATTATAGCTACCTAAGCCAAATTTCACCTCGTTTTGCTGCTCGTTCGTTGGCCGCTTTGAGACCATATTCACTACGCCGCCGGGCTGATTTTGGCCATAAAGAACTGAGGCAGGCCCCTTGAGTACTTCGACGCGTTCTAGCGTATATGGATCAATCTGTGGAGCGCCGCCCAAGCTGCCAGCGTACGGTAGATAGGCGCCGTCAAAATAAAGAGGGGTAGGTGCAAAGCCGCGGCTAGTGATTTCATCCGCAATTGCATTACGATCGGTGAAGCCATTGACGGCCAACCCAGGGGTATAGCGCAGGGCTTGAGTGAGGTTGCGGGCCCCTTGGGTTTCAATCTGGCCTGCGGTAATTACATTGATTGCTTGCGGGATTTCCAAGAGCGGGGTGTCGGTCTTGGTTGCCGTGGCGCTGCGTGTCGCTACGTAGCCATCAACCGGGCCATAGGCTGATTCGATCATTTTACCGGTGACGTCGAGTGTACCCAACTCGGTGGCTGCTGATCCCAGACGTGGCTTTAGAATCGCGGTGTTGTTCTGAAGACTAAAGGATAGGCCTGAACCGGCCAGTATCTTGCGCAGTGCCTCTTCTTGGGAAAGCTGCCCGACAACTGGTTGGCTGCGCAGCCCTTCCACCTCGGTTGCACTGTAGAGCAGTTGTATATCGGCTTGCTGACCAAGGGTTTGAAGGGCGCTAGCCATTGGCTGAGCAGGAATATTGAACTGAATTTCTTTGGCTTGTACCTGTGCAGCCATCGTTAGGGTCAGCGCGCAGCCTAAAGCTGCGGAGTTGAAGCCTGACCGAAGGGTATGGCGCACGCCCAATGCCGTGGCGAGTTTTGTGAGTTTTGGGAGTGCGAGCATGGTGATCCTTCTGGTTTTAGAATTTGCGTTATGTTAAGTCCTGGTTTTGCTTTGTCTTTGCCAATAGGCTCGGACTATGAATTTATTGGTTGGTTATGCTGGCTGTAAATTGGTGATCACTCTTCCCGCCTCCATTCGCACAAGTTGATCGGCATGAGCGAAATAACGATCATCGTGTGAAATCACAATAATTGTCTTGCCCATGCGTTTGAGATCCGGCAGCAGCTCGGTATAGAAAATGCGCCGGAAAGTGGGGTCCTGATCCGCGGCCCACTCGTCGAATACCAAGACAGGCCGCTCCTCGAGCCAGGCATTGATCAGTGCGAGGCGTTTTCGCTGTCCGGTGGAAAGATCGGTTGTACTGAAGATGCCATCCTTAATGCTTACTTTATGAGCGATTTCCAATCGCTCTAGATAATGATTCGCGGCGTCTGGAAGCAGGGTTTCGCTTCGCATGATGTCGTCGAACAGGTGATAGTCCGAGAATACTGTAGTGAATAGTTGGCGATAATTATCGCGATCTTCGGAGTTGATTGTTGCGCCATTTAATTTGATATTCCCTTGTTGTGGCGAATATAGGCCTAGTAGAACCTTGATTAAGGTGGTTTTTCCGCAGCCATTCTCGCCTATGATGAAGACGATATCGCCTTGCTTGATTTTTAGGTTCACTGGGCCTAATTGAAAGGAGGGCGCGTCACCGATGGCCGGGAAGGCGTAGGTTACTTCTTCCAGTGTGAGCTCTTTAACTGTTCTTGGTGGGTTGGGTTTCCCATGAAGTAACAAGTTAGGCTCTGGAGAGGAGAATCGTTCCGACAGTTCTGCAATGCGGGTAAACGCAATTTGTGCCCTGCTTACTATAGGCAGCGTGCCTATCAAGTGTTCAAGCGGTCCTTTCATATAAAGCAAAACCAGCACGAAGCCGCTTACTGCTTCGGATCCTGTGACAGGCCAAACGGCGTGTAGAGTTAGGGAGATTCCGATGACTACGAAGAACAGCATTGATCCGAGACTTTTGGCAATTACGAAGGTATTGATTGATCGGATCTGGATGTCTCGAATATTTTCAGCAGTGTGGCAGATACCATCGCTAAACATACGTTGCCGTCGGGGACGATTGATGCGCAGCTCCTTCGACCCTTCGGATATGGCGATGTAGTGCTTCTGCAGTTGATCCTCAGCATCCCGGGCACGCATGAATCCTCGGATTCCGCGGGCTTGCGCACCGTACTGAATCGCTGTGCCTATACCTATGGCTAACAGCATCAAAATGAATATCGGCCATGATAAAATAGCGAGGTAACCTAGGCAGCCCAAGGTGACCGTAAAGGAGATCGCTAGAGGTGCGAAGGCAAATGCGAAATCGCTAATGGTATCGACATCATGGGTCAATACCGGGATGAGCCGATGACTACGGTAGCGTTCGATCTGCTCAATAGGCGCTGATAGCACTTTTTCGCCGAGCTCCTTGCGAAGCGCTGCGATGATGCTTTGGCCTACTCGATTGGTACCAATGTCGGACAATATTGAGCAACATAGTGCGAGAAAGCACAATCCCGCGAAGCTCCATGCCAGGCCATGGCCTAGACTATTCTCTGCATGTAACGCTTTATTGATGGTGGCCAATAGCAGCGTGATGCTCAACCCCCCCACTATCCCGAGTACGATGGATCCCGCCACAATAAGCCTGAATGGCCGGAGCAGGCTCAGCAGCTCTCTTAGCGGGCCTTTCCGAGTGTGTGACATACGTTGATCCTCTTGTGCTTCGGGTATCGATCTGGGACGACGCGTGTCTTGCGGTTAGGCGCCCAGCTCCATCCAATGAGATGCATCGCGGCCGCTCTTACCATGGGTCCGTCAGCATTTGCTTGCCGCAAAAGTTGCGTTGATGCGTGTAGGACTTGGCAGAACGCCACTCAAGAATTTTGAGCCTATACCGCGTTGAGTCTCGGAAGACGAGTCAGTGGAACGTTCTACGTTAGGTGTCTCGGACCGTGTGTTTACGCCTATCCGAATCTGTAAACGAGTGATTTGCAGACGGATTTAGCCCGGAGCAAAAAGTTTTCATCTTTTGGTCAGGTCAGGTCTGGGCTGGGTTGAGGTGTATTTGCACTGGATCTGCTGGTAGCCAGGCGGACAAAATCCATTTCAGTCGATCCCACTTACAGTTCCCTTGCCACCCTGAAGCCGAGCCAGTCTCCACGATCGGCCCGATAGAGTACGTTCCGATTTCCCGAGCGCGAGAACACCGGCGGCTCACCCCAGTCATTGCCGCGGATCTCCACCAGTTCGCAACGGGGATCATCGATCCAGGCGCTGCCGTCGGTGGGCGCGCCGTTGTAGTGGTCATGCCAGCAGTCCGCGACCCACTCGTAGACATTGCCGTGCATGTCGTAAACGCCGAAGGCATTGGGTGGGAAGCTGCCCACGGGGGAAGTGTAGTTGTAGCCGTCGCTGGCGCCGTAGGTGTTGGCGTGCTTGGCGATGCTGTAGTTGGGGCCGGGGTCCATTGCGAAGGGGAAGGCGCCCGTGCTTCCGGCGCGGGCGCCGTATTCGCGTTCCGCCTCGCTGAGCATGCGATAGGGGTGGCCAGTGGTGCGGGAC
>CAUQPA010000018.1:0-22081 GCA_963519325.1 uncultured Pseudomonas sp.
GGGATAACGGTTGCCGACGCGAGGCGTTGGCCTTGCCTTCCATCTCGATGAGATTGGCGATGTCGGCCAGCGTGCCGTTGTTGCGGGTGATCTGTTCGTGGGCGGCGCGGAGCGAATCGGGGTTGGCCGTGCGGCCCGGCGTGCGGGAAGGTCTTCGCGAAGCGGTCATAAGTACCGGTATTGTTGATAAAACTGGGGAATGGTACAGCCTGGGCCGAGGCTTATGAACAGGATTCAGGCGGCGAAGCTCAGGGGGCACGGCCGCAGGCCAGGAGCTGACCTGTCCACCGCCGCGAGGAGCAGCGCGACCCTGCCACAGCGAGTGATGGCCAGACCTGGCGAGCCTGTTCCTATCCGCTGACGAGCGCGAGAACGGTCAGCGAAACACCCAAAGCGCCTGCTTCGACAGACACCAGGCCTTCGGGTACTGGCAGCTATCCGGGGGCAGCCATCATCGGCCCGGAAGAAGCTAGCCGGCATCACTTGCGTGCTCTGCCAGCCACCTATCGGAAAAGGCGACGAACAGGAAAGCACCAAAATCGCCAGCGGCGAGAACGCGCAAAATCATATCCAGATGGATCGTCATGACATCCTGCCTTCGGCACTGATACTGCACGGCTTCACTGCCCGTCCGCCGCTGTAGACCCGCTTTCTCGGCAATTGCTCAATCACGCAGGCCAAACGCCGCGAAAATCCATTCCGCATGGTCTGGCCAGACTCTCAGCGCGCCGGCGAAGTCATCCCCAGCACAGGGTCCGCTCCCGCCCGGAGTTGAGTCCCGAGATCGATGAGGACGCGGCCTACAGCGGCGGGCCGCCCGCCCGCCCGCTTGTTGCCCCACAAGACGGCTGGGGATACCTTCGTTCAAGGATGCGACTTTCCTCCACTGGCAACCGCCAAGGCATGTGTCTAGCCTTAAGGAACTCGTAATCCCCCGAGAGCATGATGAACGCCAGGACGTTGGAGGCATCATGGATCTGATCATTCAACACTTCGAAGGCTAGCCCTTCGTCAGCAACCCGTACGTACCCGGTACGTCGCTTCGCCAAGATCTCTTCGAGCGACAATTCACCATCCGCCTGCATGGGTCGATGGAAGTGTCGGAAGACTCCGGTCGCGGCACCCGCCACCTCGATGGCCATGTCGAGCTCGGCCAGTGCGGCCTGCTCGAGGACATCCTGCCCATCGCCCTGGCGGCGATACGCCAGGAGCGCTATCCCACAGCACCCAGGGTGCTCAGTTTCTGCCCGAAGCGCATCGCCGTTTCCGATCGCCGCGGCCATTTGGTCATGGCCGGCAAGGTGAATCGACTGACCCGCAGCATCGACTGGATCGACCCCTGCCGCACCGTCGAGGAAGAACAGGTCGTGCTGGCGCAGATCCAGCTGTTGCACTCGCGCTCGGCGTTCCAACACGACTGGGACAACCCTGGTATTGCCTGCCTGCCGGACATCGACGCCGACCTGCTCAAGGGCCGGCTGGTCCACAAGGCCTGGCGAACCCATGTCCGGGCCTTGCTGAGCGCCTGACTCCCAGCTCGAGCGCTATAGGGACGGATCTGCAGCCGGCAGCAAGGGTTTGTGGGGCGGGCGCCGTTCCAGGTAGCGAGTTCCTGGCGACGTTGGTGCGCAAAGTCGCGGCAATGTACCGAGCAGGCTCTGCCGGAGAGCTGCCTAGCAAGGAGCGGCTGCTTGCGAGCATCCGCGAATCCTGACCAGGCGAAGAGCGCTAACGGGCACCGCCTGGCTGTGGGTACGCTCGGCCGGTAGCGTCGCTGGATGCAAGCTAGCCAGGCACCGCCGCGCCGCTGATGCTAGCGTTGGTCCTTTAGCCACTGGGCGCAGAGATAATGACGGACCGTCAATTGATCGTTCCAGCCAGCATGACCCTGCTCGTCGAGCGTGCGGGCTACGTTCCCGCAGTAAAGGTGGGAAAGACCCTCTATTGCGCAGGCCAGGTGGGGCGCACTCCGCAGCTGGAGGTCATCCACGACCCGGAGCAACAGTTCCTCGCCGCCTGGGAGAACCTTCGCATCGTCCTGGCGGCGGGTGGTTGCGGATTCGAAGATGTGGTGGAGATGACGACCTACCATGTCGACCTGCAGCAGCACATGCCGGTCTTCCGGCGGGTGAAAGACGAGGTCTTTCCCCGCGGCACCTGCGCCTGGACCTGCCTGGGCGTCGCCGAACTGGCGCGCCCCGGCCTGCTCGTCGAGATCAAGTGCATCGCCGTGCAGCGCCGACGAAGTTCCGGGAAGATGCTGCAGAACCGCGGCAGCGGCCGGTCGTCTACGGCTTAGTTGCGCCGTCGATACAGTTCCGCCACCAGATACTCGGCATCCCGGGCTATGCCGCTGAAGCGGCCGGAGCCCCAGGTGTGCAGCCAGGGCAAACCCAGAAAGTACAGCCCGGGTTGCTCGGTGACACCACGACGATGACCGGGATAGCTGCGGCCATTGAACACCGGGACATCGACCCAACTGAAATCCGGCTGGAAGCCAATGCACCAGACGATGCTGGCGATGCCGGCGCGGCTCAGATCCAGAGTCGTCGGTGAGTTCTCGGGACGCCATAGCGGCTCGTAGGCATTGCCTGCCGGCGCTTCGATTCCGTTTTGGGCGATGTACTGGTCGATACTGGCGTTGATCCGGTTGTACACGGCATCTGCCGCATCGAGTTTGGCGTCCAGATCAGCGGCGAAGGTCAGGACTTCACCCTTAAGGTCGGTCAAGCGCCCGAAGAGTTGCATACCCTCCAGGGCGAAGCGTCGCAGGTCGATATCACGACCACCATCGCGTCCGGTGACGTAGTGATTGGTGTTGTCGCGCACACCCTCGCGTAACGGATGGGCGTCGACGCCGATCTCGTAGTAGCCCATTTCGGCCAACCAATCGACGACATCCCTGCCGCGGTAGAAGCGGGCGCAGCGCGGCGCATCGCCGACGGCGAGAAACACCTGGCGTCCGGCGAGATGCAGGTCCTCGGCAATCTGCGCGCCCGACTGCCCGGAGCCGACCACCAGCACGGCGCCTGGTGGCAGGCTCTCGGCATTGCGGTACTGCTCGGAATGGAGCTGGACGATGTGCGCCGGCAGACGTTCGGCCAGCCGAGGGATGATCGGCGTGTGATAGCCGCCGCTGGCCACGATCACCTGATCGGCGCTGAACTCCCCGGCACTGGTGTCGAGCCGATAGCCACCCTCGGGTCGTTTCGCCAGGCGCTGGACCGCAACGCCCTCGCGTACCGGTGCCTGAACCTTGGCGATGAAGGCATCCAGGTAGGCGATGATTTCATTTTTTTTCATGAAACCATGGGGATCGGGGCCGCTATAGGGGTGGCCCGGCAAGGTGCACTGCCAGTTGGGGGTCACCAGGCAAAAGTTATCCCAGCGCTGATTGCGCCAGGTATGGGTCAGGGAAAGCTTTTCCAGCACCAGGTGGTCGATATCGTGTTGCTGAAGGTAGTAGCTGGCCGACAGCCCGGCCTGGCCACCGCCGACGACGATTGCGCTGTAATGGGTCATGCGGAACTCCTCGTTTCAGATCTCGCCAAAGGTGGCTGGATTGCCCGTTGCCCGGCCCTGTTGGCGGAGCTCCAGTACCTCGACCTGCAGGTCGCCGTCATAGGCCCGCGCCTGCCTGCGCAATTCACTCAGGCTGTCCATGGCCGAGCTGCAGTAAAACCCCTTGACCTCCTTGACCCGTTCGGAAGCCGCGTACAGACCGCTTTCGGCGCGCTGGAGAAATTCGGTCAGCGGATAACGCCGCCCGCTTTCCAGGTACTGGCCAATGCTGGTCGAGGGGGAATAGGCGGTACTTTCCTGACCATCGGGCCAGCGCAGATGGATGATCACGGCGGGCATATCAAAACTCCTCGGCCTGGCTGAAGCCGGTAAAAGAATGGTCGTGCAGATTCCAAAATTCGGCACGCTGCCCGTCCAGCTCGACGCTGAGCCGCGCGCTGGCATCGATCCGGCCGATGGCTGCGCACTGCAGGCCCTCACGGGCAAAGGCAGTCGTGACAGCGGCCAAATCCCGATCTTCGAGGGTCAGCAGGAAGCCGTAGCTCGGGAAGGCGCGCAACCAGCGCTCCAACGGGGCATCGGCGGGACGCGGAACCTTGGTCAGATCGAGCTGGGCGCCACTCCCCGTGGGTTCGAGCAGCATCAACAGCGTGCCCAACAAACCGGCATTGCTGATGTCCTTGGCGGCTTGCAGCAGCCCGGCCTCCGCCAACTGGGGAATGACCTCGAGCTTGGCCCTCAGGCGACTCGGTGCGACATCTTCGAACGCCTTCCAGTAGGGGGCGTCGCCATGCCACCGGCCGTCGAGGTCAGCCACCATGGCCAGGCATTGGCCGGGGTGCACATGCAGCGTCGATAACAGGCAACGTGCCCAGCCGGTGATGGCCACCGCCAGGGCGGTCGGATGCTCGGGCCCCTGGCTGGTATGGCCGCCGACCAGGTGCACGCCATAGGCCTGGCAGGCGGCGCGAATACCGGCGAGGAGCTGATCGGCGGCGGCAGTGTCATGATGCCAGTAGGCATTGACTACGGCGGCGGCCCGGCCGCCCATGGCGGTGATGTCGCTGACGTTGGCCATCACCGCCGACCACCCGGCGAACCAGGGGGCCTGGGCGACGAACTGCGGCAGCATGCCCTCGATGGCCAACAGCAGATACTGGTCACCGCAGCGCAACGCCGCGGTGTCGTCCCCGGGCAGCGCGTAGCGAGCCTCGCCGTCTTTGTCCGCCGGGGCCGGTACCAGGGACTGGGCCGGGCGCTGGATCGCCTGCTTGGCGCGCATGGCATCGCTGTGCCTGAGGGTGTCGAGGAGCGCGGGCAGGTCAAGACTCATGGCGTTGACTCCGCCGTGGTATCAGCGCCACCTGGCGCGGCAGGATGGGGTAGCAGTCCAGGCGGGCTTCCATCAGCACATGGGGATGACCCAGGAGTTCCAGAGTTCCGCGGGTATCCCAGTGCAACTTGTGGAAGTAGCTTTCATTCGCCTGCTGGACCGTGGCGAGGAAGGTCTGGCAACCCAGGTCGCGGGCGCGGGACACGGCCTCGTTGACCAGCGCCTTGCCGATCATGCTGTGGCGTCGGTAGGCCTGCTCCACACACAGGCGCCCGCCGTACCAGACACCGGGCGACTCCTGGTAGATGCGCACGGCGCCGACGATCTGCTCGGGCATGCCACAGTGATGGGTCACGGCGACGATGGGGATGGCGCCGAAATCCCGGGCATCCCGATCGTGCTCCAGCAAGCGCTGCTCGTCCGAGAACACCGCACGCCGCAGGGCGTAGTAGCCGGCACGTTCCCAGCTTTCGGAGGCCGGCTTGACCAACAGGTCCCCAGCCAGGAAGTCGCTGAAGCTATCGTCGGTCAGGGCAAAGGCGTGTTCAGCCATGGACGTCTCCTCTCACTCGTGGCGCTTGAGTGCCGAACAGGCGCCGCACTTGGCGCAACCGGCTTTGATCTTGTCGGAGTGCAGGCCATGACGGCGCAAGCTGGCACCCACACGCGGATAGAGGCGTTGCATGAAGGCGCTGTCGGGCTTGGGATGTGCGGCCAGCGGCGTGCCATCGATGGGCACGAAGGGCACCACGAAGGGGTAAACACCCAGGGCGGCCAGGCGTTCGCTCATGGCGGCGATGGCCTCATCGCTGTCACCCAGGCCCGCCAGGATGTAGGTGCTGACCTGGCCGTGACCGAATACCTTGACCGCCGCCTCGAAGGCGCTGAAGTAGCGCGACAAGGGCACCTCGGCCTTGCCGGGCATGATGCGCTGCCGAACACTGTCGGTGACCGCCTCGAGGTGCATGCCCAGCGAGTCCACGCCGCTGTCCTTGAGCCGGGTGAACCAGCGGTCATCGTCGGGCGGTTCGCATTGCGCCTGAATCGGCAAGTCGACCGCCGCGCTCACGGCGGCGGCGGACTCGCAGAGGATCGCCGCACCGCGATCCGGGGTCTGCGGGGTACCGGTGGTCATCACCAGATGCTTGACGCCATCCAGCTCCACCGCGGCCTTGGCCACGGCTGCCAATTGCGCGGGACGCTTGCGGGCGATGGTCTTGCCGGCGGCGAGGGATTGATTGATGGCGCAGAACTGGCAGGCACTGGCCGCATCGTTCATCCGGATGCAATGCTGCAACAGAGTGGTGGCCAGCACGTCCTTGCTGTGCAGGGTGGCGATTTTCCAGTAGGGAATGCCGTCGTCGGTGCTCAGGCCATAGAAGCGCGGAACCCGGGGCAACTCGACCCGCCCGATCTCGCGGCCTTCACGAAAGATCAGCGCTTGCGCGCCGCTGTCGTCCGGCATGGCGCTATAGGGAGAATCCAGCGAGGCGGTGTTGAGCATCGGCACCATCGCCGTGTGCTCGCCCAGGCTGAGTGCCTTGTGGTCGGAGGGACCTGCGCCGCCCTTGCGCGCGAGGCCGTCGGCACCTTGCCAGCGCACACCATGGCATTGCAGCTCGGCCAGCAGATCGGTAGCCATCACCTGGCTATTCATGGCTAGCCACCCCGCTACGCTCCTGAATATGGGGAGCCGGACGCCGATCGATCAGGAGGCTGAGCAGTTCGGGGCGGCTGTAGTGGCCCACCGAGTCCATCATGCGCTTGCGCTTGTCGATCAGCGCGAAATCGAGGTCGGCGACGATCACCCCTTCACCTTCGGTCTTGTGCGCCAAGACCTTGCCTTCGGGACTGACGATGGCAGTGAAGCAACCTCCGGAAATCGGCTCGAGCGGGCAACCGGTATCGGCCATGATCCGCGCCTGTTGTTCGGCATCCAGCCAGGCGGTGGCATTGACGACGAAGCAACCGCTTTCCAGCGCATGATGACGAAGGGTGACCTCCATCTGTTCGGCGAAGATCGGGCCGACCAGAGAACCGGGGAACATGGCGGCATGGATCTGCTCGCCATCGGCCATCAGGGCATAGCGGGCCAGCGGGTTGTAGTGTTCCCAGCAGGCCAGGGCCCCGATGCGCCCCACAGCGCTGTCGGTAGCACGCAGCCCCGAGCCGTCGCCCTGGCCCCAGACCATGCGCTCATGATAGGTGGGCGTGATCTTGCGCCGGTGCTGGATCAGGCTGCCGTCGGCATCGAACAGCAATTGCGCGTTGTAGAGAGTACCGCCGTCGCGCTCGTTGACCCCGATACAGGCGACGATCTGAGCTTCGCGGCAGGCTTCAGCCAACTGCTGGGTCGCCTCGCTGGGAATCGTCACCGACTCCCGCAGCAATTGCAGATGCTGCTTGCCCATGGTGAAGGGCGACTGTACGAAGGAGAAATACGGGTAGTAAGGCACCACAGTTTCCGGAAAAACCACGAATTGCACCCCGTCGCGGCCGAGCTCCAGGAGCTGCTGGCAGATCTTGTCGACGGTGCCCTGGCGCGAGTAGAGCTGGGGACTGAACTGGACGGCGGCGGCGCGGATAACGGTCATGCTGAGATCCTGCTGATCGAGGAGAAATACTCGCGACGACCAACCCTGGTCGCCGCGAGGAGTCCGCAACCGCCTCAGGCGGTCCAGGTGTCGATGATCAGCGCCCCTTCACGGCGCATCAGCAGGCGCAGGTCCATCACGTCCAAGGGATTGATCGGGCGGATACCTTCGATCAGGGCCTTCTCGGTCTGGCCGTACAGCGCTTGCAGAGCGAAGCGGCAGGCATAGACCTCGCCGCCTTCGCTCATGAAGGCCTTGATCTGGTTGTTGACGGCCAGATGGCCAGGGAAGGCTTCGGCGCCCAGGGTCGGGAAGCCACGTTGCACGCCGAGTTGCACGCCCGGTCCGTACAGAAGAATCTTGGTTTCGAAACCCTTGCGCAGCAGGCGCTTGGCCTGCAGCAAATTGACCAGGCCGATGGAGCCTTCGAAGGCGATGGTATGAAAGGTCAGCAAGGCCTTCTCGCCTGGCTCAGCCTTGACGTCTTCAAAGACCTTCTCTTCGTAGTTGACCAGGAAGTCACCGTCTTGGTACTGGGCAATGTCCACGGTTGGCATGCTGTTTTCTCCACTAGGGTCATGAGGCGATTGCCGGGGTGGCGAATCGGTCTACCTAGGAAGAGCGAAGGACGTGCCAGCCGCGTCAAATCTTTTGAGCCGGTGACCAAGTCGTTGAATTTGCGGCGTTTACTCGCCTGATACGGTCATTTTCATGGCGTTCTGCATCTTTGCGGGTGCTACGCAAAGGCGTAGAACTACGATCTTTCGTACTGAGCATCACGAGATTCCGTAGATGATCGAGACCGATTCCCTCTCCGACTGGGCCGACCTCGCATATTCCTGCCGCCACATGGTGTTCGAGCACTGCGCGGATGCCATCGCCCTGCTCGATCCTTATGGGGATCGCTTCGGTGACCTGAACATCGCGACCTGTCAGCTGCTGGGCTATCCCCGGCAAGACCTGCTGACGCTACCGGTCAGCAAGTTGTTCGGGCATCAGTTGGCGGATCTCATCGTGTTCAGTCAGGCCGTGATCGAAAAGGGCCGCGGCTGGACCGATGACCTGACCTGTACCTGCAAAAGCGGCGAACGTTTGCAGTTGGAGATCACCGCTACCAGCCTGTATCTGAAGGGTCGGCAGCAACTCATCCTGGTGCTGCGCGAACAGCGCCGCCAGCGCTATCAGCTGGATCAGGCGGACACCGCCCGGACCATGCGTGGTGGGCTGATCGAATGGCGCAACATCCTCAATCTGTTCAAGGAAACCGAGCGCGACAACCAACTGCTGCTCAGCGCCGTCGGCGATGGCATCTACAGTATCAACTGCGAGGGCCTGGCCACCTTCGTCAATCCGGCGGGTGCGCGGATGCTCGGCTGGGAACCGGAGGACATGATCGGCAAGAACATCCATCTGATTCATCACCACAGCCATGCTGACGGCTCGCACTATCCGGTCGAAGAGTGCCCGATCTATCGCGCCGTACACGATGGCGTGGTACACGAAGGCCGCCAGGAGGTGTTCTGGCGCCGGGACGGTAGTTGCTTTCCAGTGGAGTTCACCAGTACGCCCGTCATCTCGGATAGCAAGCTGGTGGGTGCTGTGGTGGTGTTCCGCGACATCACCGAACGACGCAGCATGGAGACGCAGCTGACCAGTGCCTTGGAAGAGCTACAGCAGCTCAAGCAGCGACTCGAAGAACAGAATGCCTACCTGCAGGAAGAAATTCACATCGAGCACAGCTACCGCGAGATCGTCGGGCAAAGCGAGCCGATCCTGAAGATCATCAAGCAAATCGACGTGGTGGCCCCCACCGATGCCAGTGTCCTGATCCATGGCGAATCCGGGACTGGCAAAGAGCTGATCGCGCGGGCCATCCACCAGGCCAGCCGGCGCTGCGCCCAGCCGTTGATCAGGGTCAATTGTGCCGCGATCCCTGCCGAGCTGTTCGAAAGCGAATTCTTCGGCCATATCCGTGGCGCCTTCACGGGCGCCGTGCGTGATCGGGTCGGGCGCTTCGAACTGGCCGATGGCGGAACCCTGTTTCTCGACGAGATCGGCGAGATCCCCCTGGACCTGCAGAGCAAGTTGCTGCGGGTACTGCAGGAGGGGCAGTTCGAGCGCGTGGGAGAGGAGCGCACACGCCGGGTGGACGTCCGCATCGTCGCAGCGACCAACCGCAACCTACGAGAGGAGGTACAGGCCAAACGCTTCCGTGAAGACCTCTACTTTCGTCTCAACGTCTTCCCCATCCATTCGCCAGCGCTGCGGGAGCGACCGATGGACATCGCCCCGCTGGCGCTGCACTTCATCAACGCCATAGGGAAGCGTCTCAATCGGCCCGGCCGACGCCTGCGGGCAGCGGATCTGGCGCGACTGCAGCGCTATGCGTGGCCAGGGAACATTCGCGAGTTGCAGAACGTCATCGAGCGGGCCCTGATCACTGCGCAGGACCACCAGCTCAGTATCGATCTGCCCGATGAAGGCAGCGGAACCGTGCCCCGGCGCTTAGCCCTGGAGCCAAGCGCCGCCATTCTGACCGATGCGCAACTGCGCGAGCTGGAGCGGGAGAACACCCAGGCGGCCCTGCGCGCCTGCCAGGGCAAGCTCTTCGGCAAGGATGGCGCCGCCCAACTGCTCGGCATGAAACCCACGACGTTGGCTTCGAGACTCAAACGGCTGCAGATCGATACCGACCTTCTCTGACGCCGGAGCCGTGCTTCAGAAGCTCCTGCAGACATCGATGAGCGAGAGCTCGCCGCAGCGGCGCGCGATTTGCGAAAGCAGAGGCGACTGGCCGTCATGGCCTCGAGCTGAGTGCTGGGCTGATCGATGAAACGCCATGGCTTGCTGGTGTACGCTGCTTGCTCAAAGGCCGTTGCTACTGGCCAGAATGTGCGAGTGCATACCACCATCGACCGCCACATTGGTACCCCGCATCCAACGCGCCCCGTCGCTCAGCAGGAAGGCGACGACCGGGGCGATGTCGTTGGCCTGCCCCGGTCGATCCATGGTCTTCATATCTTCTTCAGCGCGGGCGCCCAAGGTCTCAATGAAATCCTTGAGAATCGGCGTATCCACCGGTCCGGGACTGACGGCGTTCATCCGAATGCCTCGCTCGCGCCAGGTCCAACGGTTCTGCAACGTCCAGGCGATCAGCGCCTCCTTGGCAAAGAAATAGCTGCGCGCGCCCACGATTTCATGCTGAGCGCAAAACGCGCCAGTACCGGCAAAGCTCAGTTGCTCGCTAGCCTTGATCGCAGTGATTGACTCCGGCCAGCCGATACCGGCCAGCGAGGCGAGATTGACGATTGAGGCGTTGTCGGCCAATAGCGGCAGTAACCCCACCGTCAGGTACTTGAGGCCAACCAGATTGACCTTGAGCACTTGCTCCGCCTCGTGGGTTGGCGGTAACCCCGCGATATTGGCCAAGCCATCGATGCCGTGGGGCAGTTGCCCCAGCAGGCGGTCAATCGAGGCCTGGGACGCCAAGTCGGCCTGGATGAAGCGGTCGATGTCGATCTTGGGTCGGTTGATGTCCACACCGATGACAGAGGCGCCCTGCGCCTGAGCAAGACGCGCGGTTTCTTCACCGATGCCGGAGGAGACCCCGGTGATGACCAGCACTTTACCGTTGAGCATGGTGTTGCTCCCAGAACGTATCAGAAGGGATAGCGGCGCGGACTGCCTTGCACGCTGATCCAATGGTCCTTGGTGAACTCTTCGATGGCCCAGTCACCATTTAAGCGACCAAGTCCAGAGTTCTTTTCGCCACCGAATAGCGCATGGGCTGCTTCATTCGAGGGGAGATGTCGTTGGTAAAGGCTATTGACTTATTGCACGAACCGCACCGCAGGCTCCATAACCCCATTATAGACAACGCTGGACAGGCAGAACTCGCGGTCATTGATTACGCCGACATCCCTTGAGAATGGATTTGCCCTCGGAATCAGTGCCCTGACGACCATGAAAGGGAGTAAACCCTGCTATCCCGTCGATAGACTTTATCTGAACACAGATTGAATATCTTGCGCAGGGACCGATTCCCGGAGCTCTGCGCAAAATATTTACCGGTTAAAAATGGCTAATTTTCATAGCCGCTATGTCACAAGCCGATTTGCGAGCCAAAATCGTAGACCACCTGCAAACCCAATACAGTGCCGTTCCCACTCACCTCGGCAGCGGGATTATAGAAATTACTCGGATTGAAAATGTATTGGACGCTTGGTTCGAACGCCAGATAGCGCGTCGCCTGCCAATGCATATTGAGCTCGACGCGTGACTCCCCTCTGGACATGTCTTGATCCCGCCCTGTGACATCAAGGCGTTGCTGGTTCTGGTAGTCGTACTGCTTTTCCGACAGCCGCAGATAACTTGCCTTCAAACTGATGGAATCCTGTGGCCGACCAAACGGCCCCACCCGGGTTACTCCGGCTTCCACAAAGTGCTGGAAGGGTTGAGAGTCGTCCGCATTGAACGACCAGGCGCCGAATACCTGCCAGGCCTGGCCAAGCGACTGAGCATCCGCGACTTCATCGCGTGCGATGGTCTGCCGGAAACGGAAAATTGCGCCGCTGCTACCTCGATGCTTCGTGCCATCAGAAATGTCCACCTGCTCAGCGCTATTGAAGAAAGCGTTGAGCTCATAGTGGTAAGGATAGGGATCTTGGGCAATGGTCTGCTCCACGCCGATACCCGCAAGACTGGTGACCCCACTGGCGTTATCGGGATTCCAGTGCCACCCGTGGGTCTTGTCGAGATAGTCGTTGGGATTCGACTCGAACGCCCCTCCATGCACGTACCAGCGGTCGTTCACCTGATACTTCGCGTATCCGCCCCAGCTGCCGTAGGGATAGGGAAGGATGCCAGTTGTGTACTCGACCAGCGGGTCGTTGCAGGCAACGATGGCGCCACAGTTGGAGAGATAGAAGTAACGCTTGGCGTTTGTACGCCCTGCGGTCACCTGCAACTGTCCATCGAGAAGCTTTTGCTCGTAGGCGAAGAGCGACAGGTAGCCCGTATCGATATCGTTGTGCATGACGGAGCCGGCCAAGCCACTGCCAACCGCGCCCTGCCAATGGTCCTGGGCGGGAATCCCTGCATTGTGCATCCAGGGAAAGAAGGTGTAATCGAACTTCAGGGTGCCGGCCTGGTTATCCAGCAATTTGCCCAGATCCAGATCCGCCCCCACGAAGATGGCGCCGGCATTTGCAACGCTATAAGGCCGGGGGCCGATGTCCAGGTTCTTAAGCGTCTGGTTAGTGATGACGACATGCGGCTTGAACGCGCTGTCATCAGCTCCAGCGAAACCCCCAGCGGCAATACCAATAGACGCCAGTACTGCATTCACACAAAAACGACGGGCACACGGGCGCCCTGAACCCTTATTCTTTTTCATGGTTTGTCCAAACCGTTTATGAATGATGATCGGCGGTGATTAACGAGCGATAGCGGGAATGGGGCCTGGCCCCCAGATGGACTCGAGGGTGCGACCTATGGCGAGCAGTTGACCGTCCTGGCCTGGCAGGGCATCTATCTCCATACCCACCGGAAGTTTCGTTTCCTCGCCAAGACCGACCGGGATACTCAGGCCAGGCATCTTCACATTGCTGCCGGGATCCGAGTTCCTGATGATGCGAAGGAAGTGGTCTGGAGTGCCCGCCCCTGGCCCGCTCTTGATGGCGACTTCCGGCACGGCGGGAAACAGTAAGGCATCGAGTTTGTGTTGCTGGAAGGTCTGCTCATAAAGCGCTGCCAACGCGGGAACGCCTTGCTTGATGGCCTGCTCGTAGAGCGGCTGTCCCGGCACCATCCTTCCCGTTGCATCCGGTACGGTTACCGGCACCACCATGGTCTCGAAGATGGCTTTGACATCAGGGCTCGCGATCCCAGACGTCAGCTGTTCGAACGAGACGCCGGTGCCCTGCTCTTTCAGATAGGCCGTGAGCGCCCTCTTCGCTTCGACGATCGCGACAGGCGTCGCCACCGCTGCCACGAGGTTTTTCATGCCGGGCATCTGCACGGGTATCAATTGCACACCCGCGGCCTTGAGCTTGGCCAGGGCTTGCTCGGCTTTTCCGGCGACGTCGCTGTCCAGATCGGCCCAGAAGTAATCGGGCAATCCGAGGCGAATCTGTCTGGCCGGCTTGGCGGGCAGCGGGATTTTGCCGCTGAGCACGGAATCCATCAGCACGATGTCACCCAGGCTGTTCGCCATCGGCCCGGCGGTATCCCGAGTGGACGAAATGGGAGTGATGCCTGCACCGCTGTAACGACCCACGGTAGGACGGAAGCCAAGGCAGCCATTCAGGGCGCAGGGCTCGCGTGTCGATCCGCCGGTGTCGGTACCCATGGCGATCGGCACCATCCGGGCGCCGAGGGCCGCGGCGCTGCCCGAGGAAGATCCGCCGGCGATGCGCGACTGGTCGAAGGCATTGCGCACACCAACGACGTTCCCTGCGTGGTAGGCGACGTTATATCCAGTCGCCCCGAACGCCAGCTCGTGCATGTTGGTCTTGCCAACGATGATCGCGCCGGCCGCTTCCAGCTTGTCGATAACGGGCGCATTCACCTTGGGCATGAAGTGCCGCAAGGCGGGCGTGCCGGCGGTGTTGGCGAAGCCCACCACCTGGATGTTGTCCTTGATGGCAATCGGCACGCCTTCAAGGGGACGACAGTGGCCGCCGCTGGCGAGCCGGGCGTCCGCTTTCTTTGCCTCGGCGATCGCTCGCGGGTGGTCCAGGGAGATGAAGGCATTAAGTTCGGGGTGAGCATCCACACGGTCCAGCCAATACCTGACAACCTCTTCGCTGGAAACCTGCTTGTTGCAGATCAGCTTGGCGGTTTCCTCAGCACTGAGGCGGTAAAGCGGGGTAGCCGGTAGCGCCGCGAAGGCGCTCGAGTTCGCCAAGGCAATCGCCAAGGCCAGAAAGGGAATCTTGTTCATCACGGTGAAATCCTGAGGTCTGCCCGATGCTCGACTGGCATCGGCAACTCATTTATTCACACGCTGGATTTGGCCAAAATCCTCATATTTGAGGAGCCGCTACTGTGGTCGACCCCGTACCGCAAGGTCGGTCCTGTTGCTCGCGCCGGTCTTGTGCATGGCGTTTTTCAGATGCGTTCGCACCGTGGTGAAACCTATGCCCATCAAGCGGGCGATTTCCTTGTCGCTACAACCGGCCGCGACATGCTCCACGACCGCCTGTTCACGTCGCGTCAACAGGGATGGCGGCTGCCGGGCCGGAGACAGCGACTCCTCGAAATAAGGGGTCAGGGCCTTGAGCAGCAGGACATCCCTGATGCCAAAAGGAGGTTGATCGGCACCTCGCCAGATGCGCAGGTCACCGATGTCTCTGCCACCCTGGAAAAAAAACACATTGATCCCGTAGTGCATCCCGCACGGCTTGAGGAATTCGTTGTAGTGCTCACTGGCTTCCAGCGCCCTCCGGTCGATCACATCGTCCACGCGCGCGGCTTGGCGCTGAGCCCTCATCTTCCGGGTAATGCAGTCGGCGAGGTGATGATGAGCCTGGTACTCGCCGAGTTTGACCTGGTCGATATTCAGCGAAACGCAGCGGGTGGAAACGTCTTTCCGCTCGTCATAGACATAGGACGCGCCGTAATCGGATTTGAGGAGCTGCGTGACGTCCAGCAGGATCTGCCGCCTGACCTCTTCCTCGCACCCGCCGGCATGGCGCAACCGCCAGACCACCTGGGTGAAGAGGTCCAGCTCGTTACAGGTCAGGTCAACCTTGACGTCAAGCACGCTGACCTCCCTATCTGGCGGGCCATCCGAGCAATACGCACCACACCGAACGTCCTCAGCAAGAGTGCGCAGCCTTTAGCCGAAATTCCTTGGGCGTCATTCCGGTTTCTTTTTTGAAGACGCGACTGAAATGCGCACAGCTGCTGTAGCCCCAGTCAAACGCGATATCGCCAATGTGCTTATGGGCGAGATGTTTGCACAGCAGGTCGCGCTTGCAATTCTCCAGGCGCCGATGCCAGATCCATTGCGACAGTGTCAGGCGTTCGGATTCGAAAATCCGATAAAGCGAACTCATCGAGAGCTTGAGATCCCCGGAAATACGTTCCACGTTGAGGTTGGGATCCTGCAGATTGTCCAGGATGTAGCGCTTGACTCTATGCAGGTGGAATGTCTGCAACTTGCTGCAATCCGCCCCTGGGGCTTCGGGTATGGATTGCAGTCCACCGATGGTCACCTCGATAAACGCCCTGGCCAAAGACTCCTGAACGGAGACGCTGGATGAGGCCGGGCCGGAAAACAGCGCGCTGAGCATCGCGCCCAGTACGAGCCCCGCCTCTGAATCCTTGCTGACGGTCATGCCACACAGCCGTTGAGGCTGAGAGATATGAGCCTGCAGTTTCGCTCGAGGTATGCGAATCACGTACTTGCAGAAGTCTCCGCTGTAGGACATGGCGAACGGTCGCCTGCTGTCATAGAGGACGAAATCTCCCGCAGTCTGTATCGATACCTTCTCGTCTTGCTCCAGCACCCCCTCGCCCCGGCGCTGATAACTGAGCATGAAAAAGTCCGACGCGTCCTTCTGCACCAAGGTGCTGCTTCTCGCCACGGCGTGCGCCGACGCTTCCAACCGCATCAGATCAAGATTCGCCAACTGCAGGACATCGAGATTCGCGGCAAAAGGGACGGCGTCCCTGGACTCGAAATCCAAGGCCATGAAGCGATCAGCAATCACTTGACGCCAGAAGGCCTGGCGATCCGACGGCGGCACATCGCTCGTGGTGAGTGTATTGAGCATCTTCCATCACGCTGAAGCATCACTAATGTAGCGGCTGACTAGCAAAATGAGCGCCATAAGCGCCGTTTTCCCAATCTGCAGGAGATGCGGACGAAAAATGAGGAAGAGCGAGATAAAAATGAGCGTGAATCAGGGTTGGCGCAGGCTCTACTGCGCTGGATGAGGGCACGAAAGCGCCCTTTTGCCTCAGGACATAACATCGTAGAGCGCGCTAACCAACGTCGGGTGTTACAGCGCCACCTTTGGTAACGCATGCAGATCCCTATAGCGGGAACCCAGTAGGCCACCCATCAGGGAAACAGGAGCAAGATCGGCAAGACGCTGAGCACAGCACTTGGCGTCTCTTTGCCTAACCATCTCGATCATCGCCCCTCCTTCGGATCGAGACCCCTATGAATGTCATTCACAGCGCTTACAAGGTGGCCGTTGTACAAGCCGCGCCGGTTTTCATGAATCGCGACGCCACCCTTGATAAGTGTATTGGCTACATCGAAGAAGCCGCGCGCAATGGCGCCCGGCTGATTGCCTTTCCAGAAAACTTCGTGCCCGGGTATCCCTGGTTCTTTTGGCTGGGTACGCCTGCCTGGGCCATGCAGTTCATGCTCAAGTATCACCAGGAGGCGCTGGTGGTGGGCAGCGAAGAGTTCAAAAGACTCGAAGCCTGCGCCAGGGACAACAAGATCTTCGTTTCCATCGGCTATACCGAGAAAGACGGCGGCAGCCTCTACATGGGGCAAGCGCTGATCGATGACGAGGGTAAAACCCTGGGGACTCGCCGCAAGTTGAAACCCACCGTCGCCGAGAGAATGGTCTTTGGTGAAGGCGACGGCAGCGACATCCAGGTCCACCCGACCGCTCTCGGCAAGATGGGATCGCTGTGCTGCTGGGAACACATCCAGCCGCTGGCGAAGTTCGCGATGTTCAGCGAGCACGAAGAGGTTCATATCGCTGCCTGGCCAGGCTTTTCGCTGTACAACGAGGTCACCCCGGCGATCAGTGGCGACGTCAACAATGCCGTGAGCAGAACCTATGCGGTCGAAGGCCAGTGCTTCGTCCTGGCCCCCTGCGGCATGGTATCCAGCGACGTGATCGAGCTGCTCTGCACCTCGGAGGAATCGCGAGGATTGCTCAAGGCCGGCGGCGGCTACGCGCGGATCTATGGCCCCGATGGTGCAGAACTCGCCACCCCGCTCCCGGTGGATGAAGAAGGCCTGCTCTATGCGCAGGTCGACCTGGCTGCCGTCACCCTGGCGAAGGTCGCCGCAGACCCAGTAGGCCACTACTCCAGAAGCGACATCACCCGGCTGGTGATCGATCGCCAGAGCCGCCGTCCCGTCGTGGACAAGGGCGCTAGCCACCACAGCGATGAGTCTCCCTCCTCAGACAAGCACACCGATGACTTTTCGGACTGATGGGCGCACCTAACCTCGACCGCACGGAGATCGATTATCTATGAGCACGTCATCCTCTTATGAATGGAAGATGGTCTGGTTGCTGGCCATTCTGTTCGGTGTAGTGGGTCTGGATCGCTTGGTTGTCGTTTATCTCTTCCCGATTCTGATCCCGGAGTTGGGTCTGAACAACACCCAGGCCGGGGCCATCGCGTCCATCTTGGCCTTGACCTGGGCTCTCTCTACCTGGGTGCTCGGCAGCGTCAGCGATCGCTATGGACGTAAGAAGGTACTGATTTGCTCGGGCGTGTTCTTCTCGCTCATGGCGTGGCTGACCGGGGCAGTCAAGAGCTTCACCGGGATGCTGGTGGTACGAGGACTATTGGGGATAGGCGAAGGTGGCGTCTTCAGTACCAGCGTTGCAACACTGGCGCAGATTTCTTCGCCAACGCGCAGGGGCATGAACCTGGGCATTCACCAAGCCTTCTTCCCGCTGCTGGGTATCGGCCTGGGCCCTATCATCGCTACCCAGCTAACCCAGTACCTGGCATGGCAATGGGTGTTCTTCATCCTGGGTGTACCTGGGCTGATCTTGACGCTGATTCTGGCGAAGGTCATGAAGGAGCCCAGGCGCGCCGCCATCCTTACCCCTGAACACCCCCATAAAGGCGCGACGTCGATACTCAGGTACAGGAATATCTGGGTGAGCACCGTGATTGGCTCGCTGTTCCAGACCGGGCTATTCGTTTTCTCCACCTTCGTGGCGCTCTATCTGACCCAGGTCGTGGGGCTGTCACTGGCGAAGACGGGCCTCATCGTCTCCGGCTGGGGATTCGGTGGCTTCATCGGCATGATCGCCATCCCTGCGCTCTCCGATCGCCTCGGTCGTAAACCGGTGCTGGTGATCTGCGCAGCTATCTACGGCGCCTTGATGCTTACTTTCGCGATGAGTCACGCGAGTTCGCTCGTGATGTTCTCGATCCTGTTCCTGGCCGGTGTCTTTGGTTTTGGGATCGCGCCGCTGTTCCTGGCGATCATTCCGGCCGAGTCCGTGCCGAGCCAGGTGACGGGGGCGGCAGTCGGCGTGCCCACGGGCGTCAGCGAAATCATCGGCGGCGTAGCAATGCCCATCGTCGCCGGCAGCCTGGCGGACCACTTCGGCCTGATCGTACCGATGCTGATCGTCGGCGTAGTGTCGCTGCTCGCGGCGGCGTTCGGCCTGTTCCTGAAGGAAACGGCGCCGAGCAAAAATCCGGAACTGGCGATGACGCCTACCGACGTAGCCAGCGCCTGAAGAGCGGCTCCTAGGCCAGGATGCAGCCGCCTGCCACGGCGGCCTTGCTCCGTCCGGTCATCCCGTACGGAGACAGAAGCGACATGGCTGCTCAATCTATAGACAGTTCTTATACAAGCATCATCAACTATCGATTTGATGAATCTTTTGCGACTACCTAGATTGAAGTCCATTTTGATCGGGTTCTGCCTTGAGGGATGTCATGCGCTCAGCTTTTAACGTCGAAGGCTATCGAGAACTGGCTCGGAAACGGTTACCCAGGATGGTGTTCGATTACCTGGACGGCGGCGCGGATGACGAGAAAGGCCTCCAGCGCAATAGGCAGGCCTTCGACCGCCTGGAATTTCTGCCGCGGCGCCTGGTGAACGTGGCCGAGCGGAGTCTTGCGACCCAGGTGTTCGGCAAACGCCAGGCATTGCCCCTGATGGTGGCACCCATGGGACTCAATGGAGCCTTCTGGCCGAAGGGCGATCTCGAACTCGCCCGCGCGGCCAAGCAGGCCGACATTCCCTTCATTCTGTCCACCGCAGCCAATGCCTCCATCGAAGAGGTGGCCGACCAGGTCGGTGGCGACCTCTGGTTCCAGCTGTACGTGGTGCACCCTACCCTTGCCGATCAGCTCGTCGCCCGGGCACTGGCGGCGGGCTATCGAACCCTGGTCCTGACTACCGACGTTGCGGTCAACGGCAAGCGAGAACGCGACCTGCGCAGCGGCTTCGGTCTGCCGTTCAAGTACAGCCCCAGGGTGGTACTGGATGGCATGCTACATCCGCGCTGGTCTTGGCGCCTGCTCACAGGGGGCATGCCGCAGATGGCCAACTTCGCCAGCCGGGAAGCCTATGACGTGGAACTGCAGGCCGCCCTGCTCTCGCGGAAAATGGATGCGAGCTTCGATTGGAACGCCCTGCAGCGACTGCGGCAGCGTTGGCCCCATCGCTTACTGGTCAAGGGCGTGCTGCACCCCGAGGATGCGGACCGCTGCATCGAGCTGGGCGCCGACGGCGTCATCCTGTCGAACCACGGGGGGCGCCAGCTGGATTCTAGCTGTTCGCCATTGGCGACGCTGGCGAACATCGCTCAAGCGCATCCCGGTAAGGTGCTGGTCGACAGCGGCTTCCGCCGGGGGGCTGACGTGGTGAAGGCACTCGCCCTGGGCGCCAGTGGCGTACTCATCGGCCGGCCCCTGCTCTATGGGCTCGCCGCCGCTGGGGAGAAGGGGGCGAGCGCAGTGCTCGACATCTTCCAGGATGAGATGAATCGAACCTTGGCCAACCTGGGTTGCGCCTCGGTCGACGGGTTGGCGGAGGAGCTGGTGATCCGCACGTCTTGAGGAGCGGCGCTACGGGGCCGCCGCGTAGCTCCGCTGATACAGGCCGGCGTCCTGTTGGCTACCAACCACCAGCCTCCCGCTGACCCGAGCGAGAGGCTAGATTGGCTACCGAACCTAGAACGCGTAGTGGCGGGGAGTGGTCTGTACGCTGATCCAATGATCGGTGGTGAATTCTTCGATGGCCCAATCACCATTGAAGCGGCCAAGTCCCGAGTTCTTCTCGCCGCCGAAGGGTGCATGGGCTTCGTCATTCACCGGGATGTCGTTGACATGGGTCATGCCGGCCTTGACCTGTCGCGCGAACCGTACTGCCCGCTCCACATCGCCGCTGAACACCGCGCTGGACAGACCGAATTCGCTGTCATTGGCCAACTCCAGGGCATGGGCTTCATCGCGGGCACGCTGGATACCGACGAGGGGTCCGAAGATCTCTTCGCGGGCTATCTCCATGTCCTGGGTGACATCGGCGAACACATGGGGCGGCAGCAACTGACCTTGCACCTCGCCTTCGACCACCGCGCGAGCACCCTCCTCCTTGGCACGTGAGACCTTTTGCAGCAAACCCTGCAACTGCTTGGCATTGATGATCGGGCCGACCACCGTGTCAGCGTCGTGCGGATCACCGACCTTCAGCGCCCTGACCTTCTCAGCGTAGCGCTGGACGAAGGCATCATAGATTTCGTCCTCAACGATGATCCGGTTGATCGCCATGCAGATCTGCCCCTGGTGCAGGAACTTGCCCATCACCGCAGCGCTGGCAGCCTGCTCCAGATCGGCATCGGCCAAGACCACGAAGGGACTGTTGCCGCCCAACTCGAGCGCGACGTGCTTGAGATGCTTGCCACCCGACGCCAGCCGGCCGATGTTCAGACCGACCGGCGTCGAGCCGGTGAAGGAGATGAATTTCGGTACCTCATGCTCGACGAAGGCATCGCCGATCTTGGCTCCCGCGCCGACCACTACGCTGAGCAGTCCTGCCGGTAGGCCCGCCGCCTCGTAAAGACTGGCCAGCAGCAGTCCCCCCGTGACCGGGGTGTCGCTCGCCGGCTTGATCACCACCGCATTACCCAACGCCAACGCGGGTGCCACGGAGCGTTGCGACAGGTGCAGCGGGAAGTTCCAGGGGCTGATCACCCCGACTACGCCCAGCGCCTCGCGGTAGACGCGGTTTTCCTTGCCGGGCACGTTGGAGGGCAATAGCCGACCATGCACCCGGGCCGGGAAGGAAGCCGACTCCAGGGTGATGCCGCGCGCCGCACCCCACTCGATCTGCGCCTTGATCCGGGTGCTGCCGGATTCACGGATGATCCAGTCGATGATCGCTTCGCGATGCTCATCGAACAGCTGTACCACCCGATGCATCACCGCTGCCCGTTCGGCAGGACCGGTAGCGGCCCATTTCACCTGGGCTTCGGCAGCCTGGCGATAGGCCTCGTCGAGGTCGTCGCGATCGGCCTGGACAATTTGCGCCAACTGGCTACCGTCGAACGGATCGGTCACCTGCAGCACACTGCTATCGCGGCCATCACGCCACTGACCGGCAATGAATTGTTGATCGAAGACCGGGAATCGATTGGCAAGGTGAGTCATGAGTTACCTCTGCTTGTTAGACGATATGGGCATCGTCGAAAGAGTCGTCGATGACCTTCAGAAATTTAACGTCGCTGACCCGCAAGGCGGGCCAACCTGACTCTGCGATGGCGCCAGGCTCGACCAAGGCGCCCACTTCAATGCTGTTGAGTTCGCCAAGGAGGATGCCGGCCTCTGGAAAAAGCCCATCCACTCGTGCAAATGCCTGGTATCACGGCCCCCGACCTCAACCAGCCTTGGCCATACC
>CAUQPA010000019.1:0-20801 GCA_963519325.1 uncultured Pseudomonas sp.
TCCCGAGGCAGATCCGCAGCGCATGGCGAGCTGGCGCGGGCGTCTCGGACCGCGCTATTTGCTGTTCGTGGGGGTATTGCGCTACTACAAGGGGCTGCACCTGCTACTCGAAGCGCTACAGGGGCTCGACTATCCGCTGGCCATCGTTGGCGACGGGCCGGAAGGCGAAGCCCTTCGCGCTCAGTGCGAACGGTTGGGCTTGAAGAACTGCCATTTCCTGGGACGTCAAAGTGAAGAAGACCTGGCAGCGCTTTATGCCGGCTGTGAAAGCTTCGTCTTCCCCTCGCATCTGCGCTCCGAGGCCTTTGGCATGGCGCTGCTGGAAGCGGCCATGTACGGCAAGCCCATGCTCAGTTGCGAGATCGGTTCAGGCATGAGCGAGATCAACCTCAAGGGGCAGACAGGGATCGGCGTGCCGCCGGAGCCTGCGGCTTTGCACGAGGCGCTGATGACACTGTGGGAGGATGCCGAGCTACGAACCCGCTATGGCCAAGCCGCCCGGGCACGCTTCGAGGCGCATTTCCGCAGCGAGATCATGGCCAGCAAGCTCATCGAGGTCTATCGCGAGGCCCTTGCTTGAGTAGGGCCTAGCGCCCTTGCAGGGCGAGGCGATAAACCTCTAGCGTCCGAGCAGCGCAGGCGTCCCAGGTGTAGTGACGAGCCCGGCGTTCGCCCTCTTCCACTCGCTGGCTCACAGCTAGAGGATCGTCGAGGACTTCGAGCATAGCCTGGGTTATGGCCTTGGAGTCCTGTGGATCGGCTTGCAAGGCCGCCTCGCCTACCACTTCCGGCAGCGACGTGGTGTTGGAGCAGATCACGGGACACCGCGCGGCAAAGGCCTCGATGGCCGGTAGTCCGAAGCCTTCGAACAGCGACATGAATACCAGGGTTGCCGCACTCTGGAGCAAGGCAATGACTTCTTGCTGCGGTAGATATTCCAGCCACTTGCCCTCTCCCCTGGCTTCCAGAGCATGCAACTCCTCGACCAAGGTTTCGGCACGCCAGCCGTTACGTCCTACCACGACCAGGGGATGCCGCTTGCGCAGTGCCTCTGGTAATTGGGCATGGGCAGTCAGGACGGCCACGAGGTTCTTGCGCGGCTGCAGCGTGCCGACGAACAGGAAGAAGCCAGGCTCCAAGCCGTGCTTGCGCAACACCTCCTGGCGCGTGACTTCGGGTTGTCGAACGAAATACTGCCTATCGACGCCAAGCGGGGTGACATGGACCCGCTCTTCCGCGATGCCGAGCAGCCTAACGATATCTCTCTTGCTGTACTCCGAGATGGTGATGACCTGATCGGCCCAACCCACACTCTGATTGAACAGCCAGTTCTTCAAACGGCGCAGTTTGAGCGTGACCCATTCGGGATGGATCTGCGGAATCAGATCCATCACGCTGGCCACCATGGCGACATTCTTGAGCCGAGGGATGTGGTGGTCGGGCGCATGGAATATATCGACGTCGCTCGCCAGTCGTTGGTCGACCCTGGAATCAGCACCCAGCAGCGCGTTCTTCAGGACGAACTTGGGGAAATGGGGCGCAAGACTGACCGGCAGTCCGCACTCCAGCGTCGGTGTATGGATGCCGAAGGTGTAGGGCTTGACCTCGACACTTGGCACCGCGGTCAATCCTTTGGATAGCGATTGGGTATAGATACCGATGCCATCGAGATGACCTTTGGCTACACCGGAAGACCAGACCGTAGTACCCAATCCGACTTTCAAGGCCGTCAACGAACGCCCCCTAGGGCCGCGTAGAGATCCTGGAGCGTCCGCTCCAGAGGAATCAGGTCCCTGCTCCCCACTACCTCGCGCAGGCGTGCGTCACTACCACGGAGCGTAGGAATTTCATTGGCCCGCACAAAGGCCGGATTGACCCTGACTTCTATGGAGTAACCCGCAATGCGCTCCATCATCTCGACGATGGTCCGCAGCGCCGTCGCGTTGCCGGAGCAGACATTGACGGGGTTCGAGCGGTAGTCGCTGTCGAGCAATCCCAGATAGGCCTGGGCCAGGTCGCGGACGTCCGAAAAGTCTCGGCTCACATCCAGATTGCCCAGCTCGATTACCCGCTCGCCGCGGGCGAAATGACCGACGATCTTGGGGATGAGGAAGCGCTCATCCTGCCCTGGCCCGGTGTAGTTGAACGGCCGGGTGATGACGATGGGCAGGCGGTCGTACCAGGTGGCGACCATGTGCTCCATGGCCAGTTTGCTGCACGCGTAGTGGTTGACCGGCGCCGGGCAGACCGACTCGTCGATCACCTCGATACCAGGGGTACCATAGATGTTGGCACTACTTGCGATAAGTACCCGCTGTGGTTGACGCTCGAGTGCGCCGAGCGCCTCCAACAAATTCAACGTGCCGAACAGGTTCACCCGGTAAAAGGCTTCCTGATCGGCATGGCCAACAAAGGCCAGTGCCGCCAGATGGATGACCCAATCCGGCTGCGCCTGCGCCACGGCGGCGGCGACGGCCGCCTTGTCGGTGAGATCGCATGCCACGGTGACATCCGCATCGGTAGTACCACTACCGAATCCGACTACCTTGAATCCTCGCGCCTTGAGCGCCTGGATGAGATAGCGTCCTGTGAAACCCGATGCGCCTGTGACCAGAGCGGTTGGCATGCCTATCCCCTTGGTTAGAACGAGAAGCCTTGTTCGTTGCGACGCAGGTCAGCCTCGACCATCATCTGGCACAGTTGTTCCAGGGTCGTCTTGGGCTCCCAGCCCAGCTCACGCTTGGCCTTCTCGGGGTTGCCGATCAGCAGGTCCACTTCGGCGGGGCGGTGGAATTTGGGATTCACGGCGACGATCTTCTTGCCGCTGCGGGTGCAGTAGCCTTCTTCCTTGTCCGCTTCGCCCTTCCATTCCAGCTGGATGTCCACGGCTTTGGCCGCCAGGCTGACGAAGTCCCGTACGGTTTCGGTACGGTTGGTGGCCAGCACGTAGGTGTCGGGCTTGTCGGCCTGCAGCATGCGCCACATGCCCTCGACGTATTCCTTGGCGAAGCCCCAGTCACGCTTGGCGTCGAGGTTGCCCAGCTCCAGCACGTCCAGCTTGCCCAGCTTGATCTTGGCGATGCTGTCGGTGATCTTGCGGGTCACGAACTCACGGCCGCGCAGCGGGGATTCGTGGTTGAAGAGGATGCCGCTGGTGCCGAAGATACCGTAGGACTCGCGGTAGTTGATGGTCATCCAGTGGGCATACAGCTTGGCCACGCCATAGGGGCTGCGCGGATAGAAGGGAGTGCTCTCGATCTGCGGGATGGCCTGGACCTTGCCGAACATCTCCGAGGTGGACGCCTGGTAGAAGCGGATCTTCGGATTGACGATACGGATGGCTTCGAGCAGGTTCACCGGGCCAACGCCGGTGATCTCGGCGGTGGTCACCGGCTGGTCGAAGGACACGCCCACGAAGCTCTGGGCGGCCAGGTTGTAGACCTCGGTGGCTTCGGTGGTCTGCAGCAGGCGGATGCTGGCGGACAGGTCGGTCAGGTCATACTCGACCAAGTGTAGGTTGGGATGGCCAGCGACACCGACCTCTTCGATACGCCAAAAGTTGACCGAGCTGGTACGGCGGTAGGTGCCATAGACGGTGTAGCCTTTTTCCAGCAGCAGCTGTGCCAGGTAGGCACCGTCCTGACCGGTGATGCCCGTTATAATCGCTCGCATGTTGCCCTTCCGGTGATCGATAAAGTGAGAATGGAGTAGTCTAATACGCTGCTCTTATGACGACAAACCAGCCATAGCGCCGGTATCCGGCGACCATACAACTGACAGAGTCATACGCATGCGCTTCAAGGAAATTTTTGTATTTGGCTTGGTCGGCACTCTGGGATTTCTGGTCGATAGCGGCATTCTCTATTTGCTCAAGGAGCATTGGGGAGTCTACCTAGCGAGGTTGGCCTCCTTCGCTTGCGCCGTTTTTGTGACCTGGGTCTGCAATAGACGTATTACTTTTGGCTCTCGACACAGCGGGAAGAGCCTGCCCAGAGAATTTGCGGAATATCTTGCCTACATGTTGCTGGGCGGAGCCTGCAACTACGGTATCTATTCGGCGCTGGTCGCCAGCTCTGCCGTGGCGCATGAGTACCCGATCCTAGGTGTAGCCGCCGGCAGCCTGGCTGGCATGTTCATAAACTTTTTCAGCGCAAAGTTTTTTCTCTTCAGAAACGCCAAGGCGATGTGACTCCCGTCCTGAGCGAGGGTTCCCGGGCGGGGCGTTCTCCAGGCGCCATCGAGCTTCGTCGACCACTCAATCATGACGCAGGCGCGGACTGCCAAGGGTAAAGCCATAACTGGCAGCCCTTACCGTAGTGAGGCTACTCGGAATTGCCACTCTCGGGTCCAACTCCAGTTGTAAACGCCCACCAGGTTGAGTTTGGTTGAAGAGGAGACGAACCCCACCGGGTGCAGGCAGCAAGCGAAAATCACGAATCTTGCGCAACGGCTTATCATCCATCCAGACCTGATGCTCGCCAAAGTACACCGGATTGAAATCTCCCGTGGCCGGCAGGTCGATGAAGTCCACAGGTTCTGACGGCAAAGCCAAAGTCAAACGTTGACCGGCCTGGGCGACTACCGGCACGGTCTCGAATGCCAGCGAAAAGCGGAGAGCGCTGACCAGGAGCGCGACGAAAAGGATCACCGCTGTATGCAGGACGCATTTGCGCCACTGCCCTTCAATTGCCGGCTTCAGAATGGCCTGTAGTGCCAGCCAAGCGAAAAGACCCAGGAAAGGAACGGTCCATTTGAAGTAGTGAATGTTGAGATAGCGCCAGACGCCGTTCGGCAACAGATCTCCGTAGGGAATGTAGAGCGAGAACTGCACCACTACCGCCAATACGACGGCCCGAAGGAGCAGGTCGCCACGCAACAGTGCAAGGACCATTCCGCCAAGGGACAGTAATAACCAAGGATAGTGGCTGATTAGCGAGGCACGGGGTTCTAGATAGAGAGACTTCGAATCCACCAGCAGCGACATGGCCTTTTTCGGGAATTCGAGCAGAAAATAACCACTGGCATTAGCGGTAGCGTTGAAGTAGCCACCAAATGGACTACCAAAGACGACATCGTTGAAGCGCAGAAAAAGCCCGACCGACACCAGGGGGCCGACCAGCAGGATGAGGGCCACCAAGACAATATCCACCAGTCGACGACTGACGGCTTGATCTGGCTGCTTGCACCAAGCCAGTAGCAAATAAGCCGGAAAGAATATCCCAGCCAGCAAGGCATCCAGCGGCCGAGCAAGACCCAGGGCACCAAACGCCAGGCTCAACACCAAGCCAAAGCCAAGCAGTGTTCGTCGCGAGCAGAAAGATTGACGCTGTATCCACGACAATACCAATACCGCGGTAGCGACAGCCGTAATCGTACAGGCGGTAGTCCAAGGAATAACGAAGTTTTCCATGAGCGCCTTGTTGCAATAAACGCTCACCACCAAAATCGCGCAAGCCAATCCGTTGCTTACGTAACGTCGAGCAAAGACGACGAAGCCCAGACAGAACAGTACGAAGGCAAAAAGGTTGATAAAAAAGAAAGGATGGACAGGTAGGAAGCCAAAAAACAGGGAGCCTAGGTAAGGATATAGTGGTGGGTAATAGTGATTTTCAGGACTTAGGTTGCCCACGGCAAAGGCCTTGACGGCCAGCATGTACTGTCCTTGGTCGAACCATTCCCACCAACCCAGGGGATGGGAGATATTGTTACCCGGCAGCGATTGATTAGCGAGATAGAACAGGCAGTAGACCAGAACGGCGCTGAGTATCAGCCAGGCATCGAGACGGCTAGACGTTCGCATGAGTAGCCTGTTCCTGAACGGCGCTCGGTGACTTTGCAAAGACAGGAGCCGGGTGGTGAAGATAGGTCAGGCGTTTCAACTCTCGGCGCCCCATGGTCACGGTTTCCAAGATCAGCCCTGCAATGAAGAAGATCATGCCGTTGAGAACCAATCCGGTAGACAGCAGCGCCGTCGGGATACGAGGTACCAGACCCGTCCTCAGGTATTCTGAAAGCAGCGGTGCGGCCAGAATCACGCCTAGGGACATCATCAAGGCCGCCAGCAGCGTATAGAACAAGATGGGCCTTTCTATGGCGTAAAGCTTGATTATGGTCCTGAGGATACGAATGCCATCACGATAGGTGTTCAATTTGCTGAACGAGCCCTCGAGACGGGCAAAATAAGGGGTCACGCATTCGCCATAGGGCATGCGCAACTCTAGAGCGTGTACCGTCAACTCCGTTTCGGTCTCAAAACCCGTAGCCAATGCCGGAAACGATTTGACGTAGCGCCGCGAGAATACTCGATATCCTGAAAGCATGTCGCTGAATTTACCGCCGAAGATCCTCCTGACGCAGCCGGTGAGCAGTTTGTTGCCCCAGGTATGACCTGCACGATAGGCCTCTTTCTGCTCGTGCTGACGAACACCTACCACCATATCGAGACGCAACTCCAAAAGTTGGTCGATCATCCTGACCGCACTCTTGGCGTCATAAGTCGCATCGCCATCGACCAATACGTATATGTCGGCATCGATATCGGCAAACATCCGGCGTATGACGTTGCCCTTGCCTTGTAGCGGTACGCTGAAGACCTGCGCTCCGGCTTTGCGTGCCACCTCGATGGTATTGTCCTTGGAATTGTTGTCGTAGACGAATATTTCCGCCTTCGGCAGATAGAGCTTGAAGTCTTCCACGACCTTGCCGATGGATATTCCTTCGTTATAGCAAGGTACCAATACGGCCACCTTGGGATCGCTGTGCATACCCACGTCACTGTGCTCCAAAACGCTTATCGTCATTGTGATCTACTATCCAGCGCTTGACCTGTTCGGCACTTTCCTTCCAAGTCAGCCAAGGTAACTTGCTCGAGTCCGGAACCGGCATTTGGGCACCCTTCAGTTGGAGCCAAGTAACGATGCGCTCGGCCAAGGCATCGCCGCTTTCCCCCTCGAAATAGAATGCATGGTTGCCAGCAATTTCGCGGAATACGGGGATGTCGCGGGCAATGATAGGCAAGCCGTGCTGAGCTGCTTCGATTAGCGGAAGGCCAAAGCCCTCTCCCTTGGAGCTGAAGATCAGGCTGTCCGCCGTACTGTAGATATCCGTCAGATATTCGTCGCTTATCCCCTTCAGCCAGAACAGCTTGGCCCCCCTCATGGGGTGGGACTCGAGTCGCTCGATGAGAGCATCGACGTTCCAGCCCGCCTGTCCCACCAAAACCAGGTTTACGTCTACGCCGCGCTGCCAGAGCACTTCAAAGGCAGCAAGGGTCTGATCGTGCCCCTTGCGTGGTTCTATGGTGCCCACCGACAAAAAAGTCGGTCGCTCACGCAGCCGCGCGAGAACACTTTCGGCATCCTCAGGATAGCCTCGCGTCGGGATGGAGCCTTCCACGTCGGCCCCCAAGTGGAACCAGCCGACCTCCGGTCGTGCGCATCCTTCGGGCAAGTGCTGCGCGAGCCACCGCTGCATGTCGTCAGCCACCGCCGCAGAGATGCAGAGCAGTCCATCATTCTGGGCGATAGCGGTCAGCCAATCCTGATGCAACTCGCCAATGAAGTCGCGGAACACCTCAGGCATGGTGATGGGTAGCAGGTCGTAAACGACGAAGACGACCTTTACGCCAGCATTGCGCATGGCCAGGTGCTCTTCTTGCTGGCGCATCACGACGTGATGCTGCAGGTCCAGACCGAAGAAGACATCGCCGGCCCCGTAATCAATGGCGGTATCTTCGCTGGAATCCAGAGATACGAATTCCGCGAGACTTTCCTTCACGAAGGCATTGGCATGTCGATAGCCACCACTATCCATGGTCGCATATACAGGCTTGACCTCGTATCCCACGGGTGGTGCGACCAGCAACTCTTTGAGAATGCTACGGACGACTCGCTGGATACCGCTTTTCGAGTCGACGTGGACGAGTTGCGAGATATCCACGAACAACTTTCTGCTCGACCGGGACTGGAAGTTCCTGGCCATGGCGACGGCACAGGCCTTGAGGTCGTCATAGGTAGGCACACCGGTCTCGATGGCAACAACCCGTTCCCGCAGCAGGGACAACCGAGACTCCGGCGCCAGCTGCACCGACGTTTCCGCAAGAGTAGCCAATTGCTCGAGCGCATGGATGCAGCGATTGGCAGTAAGGTCCCAGGAAAAACGACCAGATTGCTCAAGACCGCGGCGGATCAATTCTTGACGGAAAATCTCGTCATCCATGACGCGCTCTATCATCTCGGCCATACCCGTCACGTCCAGCGGATCGAACAGACTATCTGGGTTGCCGATAACCTCAGGAATACTAGACCTGTTAGAGCCTATGACAGGCGCACCGCAGCTCATGGCCTCAAGCGCCGGCAATCCGAAACCCTCATGCCAAGAGGGAAACACGAACACCTTACATAAGGTGTAAAGTCCTATTAGCTCATGATCGGTGATATAGCCAGTGAAAATGAGTTCGTGCTCGGCGATGCCAACCCGGGCAGCATGAGCTTTGAATGCGGCGATGCTCTGCTCGGGCATCTTGCCAGCGAGTACCAATTGGTGCGCAGCTCTGGACGGTGCCGACAGGCGAGCATAGGCCTCGATCAGACGCTCAAGGTTCTTGCGAGCATCGGCTCCTCCGGTATAGAGGGCAAAGTCCTTCTGGATGGAGAACTTCTCCAACAGCAACGCTCGGCGCTCAGGCTCCAACACCTGAGGGGCGAATTGCGGATCGGCAGCGGTGGAGATGTTGAATAGGCGCTCCTGCGGCAATCCGATTATCTCTCGTCCCTCACGGCAGGAAGACTCGGAAATACCGAGCCATCCGGTTGCGGCCTGCAGCTGTTCGATCTTGTCCAGATAGAAGTTCTTGAATACCGGGTGGGGATCCAGGTACTGCTCGGGATTCATGAGCGGGATCAGATCATACAGGATGACCGCGCTAGGACAGCTCGCCTGAAAGCGATCGAGGCTAACGATGGCATTGTCCGCCGTACCTTCGAAAAGACTGCAGATCAGCACGACATCCGGCTCTAGGGTAGCAATGAACGCTTCCCTGAGTAGTTCCGCAGCTGCACGTCGCCACTCGTTCCCAGGTAGGCAGGCTGCGGTAGGTTGAGGGCCGTACCAGACCTGGATGGCCGAAGCAGGTAACAAGTCCCTGAACTGCAGGCGGATGGGAAGTATGGTGTCTGCAAACTGTCCGTTGAGCAGCAGGATGAGTTCATGCTCTCCGCGGTTACGGGCGATTCCCTCGGCAAGGGAAAGGCAATAGCGCCCGATGCCCCGGTAGCGGCTCTCGGTCTGGGCGCCCTGCAGATCGAGTACGATGCGCATCAGTTGCTCTCCTTTGGAGGCTTGTTTTCCAGCGCCGACTTGAGGAACTGGTAGTGCTCGCGCGCAGCTACGCTCATCTCTGAAAGATCGGGCTCCAATCCCTGGATATAGTGGTGGGGATCGTGGGGTGGCTGAGAGGCGCGCTGAACCTCATGCAGGAGGTTGTCCCGGGTGGCCATAGCAGCAAGGCGTGCATAAAGTCCCGGGAAACGCCGCAGCAGCGCCGAGGCGCGCTGGCGCTGCCCAGGGCGGACCAGCACCTGACGCATCAATCGCATCAACCAAGGACGAAGGGTCTTCTTGGCCGCCAGCCTCAGACCTCCCGGCCGTAGACGAAGGCGCAGTACCCGGTGCCGAGCCTCGCGTAGCGGTCGGGTCAGTCGCCAAGACTGGCTGGTGATCAGCCGCTGATAACGGGCCTGCGCGTCCAACTGCTCGGACCTGTAGCGGGCCAGCTCAGCACTTAGCTGGCGAATGCTTCCAGCGATGTCTCGGTCAGGAGATACCAGCGTCGGAAAGCATTCGCTGAAGATTTGGCGCAGGCCTAGTAATTCTTTATCACTCTGCTCCAATTGCGCGAGTTTAAGACCGGATTCCGCCAGCTGTGCTTCTGCACTCTCCAGTCTATGCCTGAGCGTTTCCTGGCCCAGTAAGGACTTCTGGTGCTCTAGCTCGGCCTTCAAATACTCGTTTTCCAAAGCAACGATCTTGATGCTCACATCCACATTGCGTTGCTCGGCTTCAGCCAAAGCTTGGGCAAGCTCTTTTCCCTGCTGGGCAAGTTCTTCGCCCCGACGGGCCAACTCGTGGCACCTGTGCGACAGCTCGCCAACTTGCTCCATCACGCCCAAGTGACCGATTGGCAAGTAGTCATCGAAGACATTGGGAGGGGCGTCGAAGTGGCACCCCAGCTCCGCGCGCTCATCCGCCAGATAAAAGCGATTCAAACCATCGAAATAAACGAACGTGTAACCTTGATTCGTGACGAGATCTTCCCATTCCTCGTGATTCCGCCGCTGCGATAGGGGCTCGGTCGACTCGACCAGGATGATCCAAGGACGAAGTCGCGTGAGGTCGAGGCCAAGCAGGACCTCACGTTCTGCACCCTCGACATCGATCTTGAGGAAATGCACCTCGTCGATTTCCCAGAGGCTGCAAAGGTGCCCTAGGGTATCGACCTGCACTTGCGTCACGCGATGATCGAAGCCCTTTTCTCCATGCCGATCGGCTACGAGCTTGCTGGATGTCGACAGGCCACTGTCAGCCACCTCGTAGAGAGTCATGACACCCTCACGGGAGCCGGCGGCGACCTGCAAATTGATATCGCGCGGACGTGCCTCGCGTAAGCGGTCATGCCACTGCTGCACGGGCTCGACATTGAGGCCATGCCAGCCACGATCGTAGAACGCCTTGGTCACGGAGTGCTCGACCGGATCGTTGGCCCCCACATCTATGTAGAAACCCTTTTCCAGATGTCCGAGCGCGCGCCAAAGAATGACGTCTTCCCGGTTCTGTGCGAATGAAATGAAAGTCATGCCTTGGAAATCTCGATATCCGGATTGAGCCAGTTGCAGCCAGCGAAATAAATCTTGTCGAAGTTGGATACGGTGAATACCAAGGCCAGATCACGCCACTCGTAGTTCGCCGTCAGATGGGTTTCCTTGTCCACCAGCGCCGTCTGCACGGAATAGCTTCCCGGCCCCAGATTTGCCTTGAAGAGGATATCGAAAGTGTAGAGATCCCCTGCACGGGGCTGCTCGATCGACTGTTGGGTGTACCAGGTATTGGTCCCGTGCATGACTTGGCCGAGACGATCCTTGATGCCATAGCCCAGAACCAGACTGTCCAGATCTCGGTAGACTTTCACCTTGATCCGTAGACGCGCGGGCTCCCCAACATTCAGATGTTCAACTGCCTGGCCTGCTTCGTTATAGAGCGCGATATGCTCAACACGTGCTTCGCCGGTACCAGAGCTGACCTGTACCTTGCCATCTTCGAGCGTCTTGAGCTGTACCGTCGAGTTTTCCTTTTCGGCGATCAGGGCATTGTAGAAATCCATGACCTCTTCCGGGGCGCCATCCTTGATAATGCCCCCTCGCTCCAGCAGGATCGCACGATCACAAAGCGCCTGGATCGAGTCACGGTCGTGGGAAACGATCAGCAGGGTCGTACCCTGCTGCTGGAATTCTCGGATCTTGGCGAAGCTCTTATGTTGGAAATAGCTATCGCCGACCGACAGGGCCTCGTCGACAATAAGAATTTCCGGACGAAACGCAGTAGCCACGGCGAAGGCAACTCGCATCTGCATACCGCTGGAATAGGTGCGAACAGGTTCGTCGAAATAGTCACCTACCTCCGCGAAGGCCTCGATGTTACCCATTTCGCGCTGGACTTGCTCACCACCGAATCCCATGAGGCCTGCAGCATGCATCACGTTCTGCCGACCGGTGAGTTCGGGGTTGAACCCCATGCCCAGCTCCAAAATGGCAGAGATCCGACCATTGAGCTGGATGCTACCTTCGGTAGGCTGAAGCGTTCCGGTAATCATCTTGAGCAGAGTGCTCTTGCCTGCCCCGTTTTGTCCGACGATGCCGATCGCTTGGCCAGGCTCTACGGTAAAGCTGATGTTGCGCAGCACCCACTTTTCTTCGAGTACTCCACCTTTGAAGCCAAACCAGCGAGCAAAGCGAAACCATTCGGATGCATAGGTCCGATAGGACTTTCCGAGTCCCGATATTTTAAGCAGGCTCATAGTGCATCCACCATCTCTGGACTGGCTCGCCGAAAGACAAACAGGCCAATTAACAACAGCAGACTGGCCACGCAGACCACGGTTAGCAATGCCAGGGAATCGGGCGCGCTATTGAAGACCAGTACTTGGTGATAAGCCTCGATGACGGGTACCAATGGATTCCAGCTCAGATAGGGGCGCAACGTTTCAGGAATGATGCTGGCGGGATAAACAATGGGAGTGAACCAGAATAGCAGTTGCAGGATGATGGGCACGACCTGGCCCACATCCCGTACGAAGACATTTAATACTCCCAGTAGCAAACCGACCCCAGTGGCAAGGGCAATGACAACGAGTGTAAGGGGTAACAACCAAAAGACATTCCATCCCGGATAATGCCCCATCAACAGGAAGACTACCAAGGCTGAAATAAGCAACAGAATATTGTTTAGGGTTGCACTCCCGACGACGATAACCGGCAGAGCTATCTTCGGAAACCTCATTTTCTTCATCAAGTTGCCTTGGTCGATGAAGAGAGTCAGACAGCGCCCTACGATTTCTGAAAACAACGTCCAGCCAAGCGTTCCAGCGACTAGATAGATCGCGTAGGCATACTTGTTCTGAATACCAGGCAGCTTGGCCGAGAGAACGTTCGACAGAATGATGGCATAGATAGCAACCTGGACTAGCGGATTGATAATCATCCACAGGCCACCCAATTTGCTACGAGAAAAGCGAGTCAGGAATTCATTTCGGATAGAAGAAAGGATGAATTCCCGATAAGCGATGACGCTCCTGAACATGCCAAGCATCAATTACCATCCAAATTAGGTTCTGAGTGATGGGAAAACGCATCGTCGCGCCGAGTGATCACTCGCGGCCATCCAGACGTAATGGCTGCGGTCGGCGGCGTGGAGGGAGATAGAGCAGAATGACTGCCATAGGTTCTACCGAACGCTGATCCGACCACCCCTTGATGGTCAGATAGCGGCTCGCGATGCCGACGGTACCCCGCCATGAAGCCGCTGAGGCGGAGGCAGTGAGGTGCAGTTGAAGTGAACATGAGCTCCCTGAAATGCAGATAGGCCTCTGTACAGCCCGGTAGCCTGCATCTAGAGGCTCGGTGGCACCTAAATAACGCGGCGCGTGATGTTAACCCATAGCGTTGGCACTGACCTCCTAAGGGATCGCGCTTTGCGTATTTTCCCCTACGGATTGGCTAGACGTAGCACACGCAGTGGCTTCGGCCTTGCCTGCTCCTACTGCGGTAAGGAGCCGCGGAGTAGCCCACCGTCCATTCGTCGAGCAAGGCTCAAGAAAGCTCCGGTACCAGCAGATATCTCGCTGGTCAGCCCATCACTCCGGTATCTCGCGCCGCAGACTTGCGTTCCGGCGAAGTCGGCCCCCGTGTCGACGCTCGATTCCAGACGTGGCCATGACATTCCAGAATTGACATGGCAGCCCCCACCGATGAGTTATTCGAAGCTCTTGTGCAGTACCCTGGCCATCATCTGCATGGCCAGCGCCCTATGCGCCAAGGTCAAGGCCGAACAGGTCTCGCTGGTCGGCCTCAACCTTTCCGGCGCTGGGTTTGCCTCCCAGGTGCTGCCCGGGATAAATGGCACGAACTACATCTTTCCCGTGGAAGCGCACTTCAGCCAATGGAGCGGCCGGGGAGTGAAACTGATCCGCTTTCCCATCCTATGGGAGCGTCTGCAGCCAACACTGGGTAGCTCGTTCGATCCGACCTATGCGGCACTTATTGACCGTACGTTCGGTTACGCCAATAAGTACGGTATGAAGGTCGTCTTGGACCTCCACAATTACATGCGCTATCGCGGTGTGGTGATTGGCACTGGCAATGTCTCCTATGCCGCCTACCAGGACGTCATGGCACGTATTGCGCAGCGCTGGAGTGCTCAGCCTTCGCTTTATGCCTACGACATCATGAACGAACCTCACGACGCCGTGGCTCAATGGTCTGTAGCCGCCCAGTACGGCATCAACGGCGTTCGCTCAGTCGATTCGACCCGGCCGATCATGATCGAAGGCAATGGTTGGGCGGAAGCGACCCGTTGGCCACAATGGAACGACTCCCTGCTTGCCTTAAAGGATCCGGCCAACAATCTGATCTTCCAGGCGCATACCTACTTCGATGGCGAAGGGGGCGGTGGTAACTACGCGGTGACCAGTGCCAGTGCCTATCCGGACGACTACGGTGTCCAGCGGGTGAAGCCTTTCGTCGACTGGCTAAAGAAGAACGGCAAACGCGGCATGATCGGTGAATTCGGGATCCCGGACAGCGATCCGCGTTGGAATGTGATCATGGGCCGGATGCTGGCCTACCTGAAACAGAATTGCATACCAGCGACCTATTGGGCGGCCGGCCCAGGCTGGGCCAATTACAATCTTTCCGTTGAGCCTATCAATGGCGTGGATCGCCCTCAATGGGCCACCCTGAAGGCCTATCTGGATGATTCGAGCTGCACGCAGATCGGCCCCCTATCAAGCACGAATGAAACTGCCACGGCAGTCGACAGCTCCAGCTACGCCAGTACCGTCGCGGGCGTTTATCGTGATTATCTGGGACGAGAGGCCGACCAGGCCGGCCTGACTTTCTGGTCTACCCAAATGGCCAATGGCAGCATGACTCTGGCTGGTGTCATCAATGCCATCATGGCTAGTGCTGAATATCAGAATCGCGTGACCGTGGAGCGACTTTACCAAAGCTACCTGGGCCGTAGCGCCGATAGCGCAGGTCTTGGCTATTGGGCAGGTCAACTGAACAGTGGCGCCATGACGGTCAATTCCATCGCTGCAGCTTTGATTGGCAGTACCGAGTATCAAGGGAATCTGCAGAATACGGTCAATCAGCTTTACGTCTCCTACCTGGGACGCAATGCCGACCCGTCGGGCCTGAGCACCTGGGCGAAGCAAATTTCTGACGGAGTGATGACCATTGCA
This sequence comes from uncultured Pseudomonas sp., assembly GCA_963519325.1. Taxonomy (GTDB): domain Bacteria; phylum Pseudomonadota; class Gammaproteobacteria; order Pseudomonadales; family Pseudomonadaceae; genus Chryseomonas. Next base: position 15,014 of record CAUQPA010000019.1, read on the forward strand.
GCGGTAAAAGCCTCCATCGCCGGCAGTTCGGAAGGCCAGGGTTACGCTCAATCAAGGATCCAGCAGCTTTATCGAAACTACCTGGGCCGAGAGGCGGACGTGGGTGGACTGAATAATTGGATGTCCCAGGTCACCAGCGGTGCCATGACGCTGGACGATGTTGCCACAGCCATCAAAGGCAGCGCCGAATACCGTAGCCGACAATCCTGACAGAGCTTGCTTAGGGAGCCCCTGCCCCACCCCGCCGACCGATCTTCCGATTCAGGATAATCGACGTCTGCGTCTGCTTTACCCCCTCGAGGTTACCGATGCGGTCGAGCAGGTCGTCGAGCTTTTCGTGGGTGGTACAGCGCAGGAAGGCCAGGTAGTCGAACTGGCCGCTGACCGAGGAGACTTCCTCGACTTCGACCATCTTTTCCAACGCACGGATGACGCCGGCGGTGCTGCGCGGCAGGACGCTGATGGCGCAGTAGGCGCGCACGGCGGCCTGTTCCAACTCCGAGCCCAGGCGCAGGCCGTAGCCCTGGATGATGCCCTCGCGCTCCAGGCGCGCCAGGCGGGTGACCACGGTGGTGCGTGCCAGGCCCAGCTGGCGGGCCAGGGTGGCGTTGGAGGCGCGGGCGTTCTGTTGCAGCAGGTGGATGAGCTGCCAATCGGTCGGATCGAGTTTGGTGAACATCGTGGCTGCCTGCCAGGGGCGGGCGTCGGCGGCTGGCCGCCGACGCGGGAGCCGTCATTTTAGGCGGGTCGGCCGAGGGCAGCCAGGGCGGCGTCCAGGGATTGCTGCTGCTGGCGCTCGTACAGCGCCATCTCGTCGAGCACCGGCGCGCCTAGCGCAGCTTCGAAGGCGGCGCGATTGCCGCCGCTCTGGTATTGCTGCTGACTGCCGGCACCCAGGTTGGACTGGAAGATGCCCGCGGCGCTGACCGGCAGGAAATCTTCGTAGGTGATGGGATCGGCGATGAGCTGGCCAGCGGCGATCAGGGCGTCGGGATCGGCGGTATCCATGGCTGGGTGATTAGCCGCCGCAGCGCGATAGCGGAACCAGGCCAGGCCTTGGCAACGCAGTTCGTCCCAGTCATCCGGCAGATCCTGGAACACTTCGGACAGGATGGTCGCGTAATCACTGCCGGCAGCCTTGCTGCGCTGGCGGACCTCGTGCAGGAGTTCGTCGTAGCGCTGGCGACCGGCTGGCGTGAGGGCCACGCCACGCTGTTCGATCTCGCCGAAGCGCGCCGTGTGCGAGCCCTGGACCTCGCCCTGGAATTGGATGGGCTCTTCCAGCGCCTTGAAGCTGGTCTGGCGCAGCAGGACGGGGCACTGGCGACGGGGCGGGCCTTCGATGGTTTCCTTGGGCGCGATGCCGCGGGCGGGCATCTTGGCCTGGACGGCGTCGATGTCGAGGGTGCGTGGGGTCAGGTGGTTGATGTGCGGGCCCTTGAAGCAGACCACGTCGGCGATCAGCCGGTGGGCGTCGTGCAGGCGCTGGTACAGACCCGCGTCGACATTGGCTTCGCGGTGCCAGCGGAAGGTCTCCAGGGCTTCCTGGACGAAGACGTCGGCCTCGGCGTCCGTCAGCCCACCCTGGGCTTCGGCGCGCTCGATCAGCTCCAGCGCGCCGGGGGTGAAGATACGGCGGGCGGCGAGGACCTCTTCGGCCAGCTGGCGCAGCTCGGCGTCTTCGATCAGCTCCAGGCGCAGCAGCGAGGTGAAGACGCGAAAGGGATTGGCCTGCAGGGCCTCAGGCGCTACGGGGCGGAAAGCGGTGGAGTGCACGGGTACGCCGGCCACGCTCAGATCGTAGTAGCCGACCGGCTGCATGCCCATCACGGCGAACAGTCGACGCAGGGTGGCCAGTTCTGCGGCCGTCCCGACGCGGATGGCGCCATGGCGTTCCAGGTCCAGGCGCTCCGCGGAGTCCTGGGCGAAGCCCGGTTGGCCAGCATTCACCTCGGCGACCAGCTCCAGCAGGGTGCCGTACTGGGGGACCTCCTGGCGGTACATCGCCGACATCGCCTGGGAGAAACGGGTGCGGATGGCGTCCGGGGAAAGCAGCGATGCAGCGGTCATGGGAGCGGCTCCTGGCTCAGGCTAGAAGCCGATTTCGACATGGCCGCCCGCGTGGCTCAAGCGATCTTTGCTCATCGGATCATTCCCCGGGGGAATGGGCAGATGCCTTAGTGATCCTTGTGCTGGCTCTTGGGCTTCTTAACGTGGTCGCTGCCGGTATCGCTTCCTGAGCCGCCACTGGAGCCATTGTCAGCCGCACCGACGCCAGTGCTCGGCGCCTTCTCCAGGCCATGGGTGCTGGTGGGATCGGGACGCGCGGGCGTCGCCGGAGGGTTGGTCGGGCTGGTCTGGGCCAGGACGGCGCCGGACAGGCCGAGGCCAAGGAAGAGAGCGGGAAGCAGCAGGGTCTTGCGCATGGGACGACTCCTTGACAACGGATTCACCCCTGTTTAGGCACCTCCCGCCCGGGGAGGTGCCGCGCCGCAGATCAGCTGCCGCTGGTGGTGGCCTTGTGGACCTTCTTGTGCGCTACCTTCTTGTGGTGGGTAGTGGCCTGCTTGCCGGTCTTGGCAGCGGGGGCGCTGGTGCTGGCCCCTGGTGTCGCGGCGGGATCGGCGGGCGCCGTCTGGGCGAAGGCGGCCGAGGTGGCCAAAAGGCCGGCGAGGGTCAGGCAGAGGGTGGTGCTTTTCATGGAAGTCACTCCGTCATTGGCTGATTGCAGAGTCAGTTAGCCGCCTTTCGCCGGAGAAAACCGTGTCCTCCGACACAGGCGAGGCCATTGGTAACAAGATATTTCAGTCGACTGCCAAGGCGTTAACAGTCTGCCGCCCCTTCGCCCGGCGGCGGCCTTGGGCATAATGCAGCGAGTCTCCCTTACCGTAGCCGCGCATGTCCAAAAGCCCTCACCTCCCCAAGCGCCCCCGCTGGAGCAGCCTGCTGCTGCTGGCGCTGGGCCTGACGCTGCTGCTGATCCCGCTGCGTTATGCCGCCCAGCACTATTACGAGGCGCAATTGGCCGAGCAGAACGGCCAGACCCTGGACCTCTACGTCGCCAACCTGCTGGGCACCCTGAGACGCTACGAGGTGCTGCCGGACCTGCTGGGTGATCTGCCAGTGCTGCGCAATGCCCTGGAACGCCTGGGGGACCGCAGCGCCCAGGACGCCGCCAGCCAGATGCTGGAGGACATCCGCCAGCGTACCGGGGCGGACGTCATCTACCTGATGCAGGACGATGGCACCTGCCTGGCCAGCTCCAACTATCGCCAGCCGGACACCTTCGTTGGTCGCGACTTCTCCTTCCGGCCCTACTACAAGGCAGCCATGCAGGGGCAGCCGGGGCGCTTCTTCGGCCTCGGCACCACCTCGAGCAAGCGCGGCTACTACTTCGCCGCTGCCGTGCGCGACGGCGAGCGCGCCACCGGCGTGGTGGTGGTCAAGGTGGATCTGGACAGCGCGGAAAAGCTCTGGGGCAACGCGCCCGAGCAACTCCTGGTCACCGACGACCTCGGCGTGGTCATCCTCACCTCCCACGATGCCTGGCGTTTTCGCGCCACCCATCCGCTGGACGAGCGCCAGCGCGAGCAGGTCAACGCCAACCGCCCCTATCCCACCACCAATCCCGCCCCCCTGAGTCTGGCGCCCAACGACTGGCTGACCCAGACCCGGGCGCTGGACGAGGTAGGCTGGACGGCGCAGATCCTGGCGCCGCGGGAAATGGCCGAGCGCCAGGTACGCAGCGCCCTCTACGTCGGGGCGGCGACCCTGCTGGCGCTGCTCCTGCTTCTGGTGGTCATGACCCTGAGACGCCGCCACTTCATCGAGCGCCTGGCGCTGGACGCCCGGGCCAAGCGCGACCTGGAGCTGAACGTGGAAGAGCGCACCCGCGACCTGCAGACGCTCAACGCCCGCCTGCAGCAGGAGGTACACGACCGCGAACAGGCCCAGCGCGAACTCATGCGCGCCCAGGACGAAGCCGTGCAGGCCGGCAAGCTGTCGGCGCTGGGCACCATGTCGGCCAGCATCAGCCACGAACTCAACCAGCCGCTGGCGGCCATCCGCAGCTACACGGAAAACGCCGTCGTATTGCTCGACCATGATCGCCTGGACGATGCCCGCGGCAACCTCAAGCTGATCGGCGAGCTGACCACGCGCATGGCCAACATCATCGCCCACCTCAAGGCCTATGCCCGCGGGGCCCGCCGGGCACCGGAGAGCGTGGTGCTGCAGGGTGCCCTGGAGGACGCCCTGGCGCTGGTCGCCGCCCGTCGGCGGGCGATGCAGGTGGAGCTGATCCGCGACCTGCCTGATGCGCCACTGTGGGTGCAGGCCGGGGAAACCCGCCTGCGGCAGATCATCAGCAACCTGCTGAGCAACGCCCTCGACGCCCTGGCGGAAAAGACCAGCACCCGCCGCCTGTGGCTGACCACCCGCCTCGACGAACGCGGCGTGACGCTGATCCTGAGGGACAACGGCCCCGGCTTCTCCAGCGAGGCCCTGGCGCGCGCCCACGAACCCTTCTTCACCACCAAGGCCACCGCCCAGGGCCTCGGCCTGGGCCTGGCGATCTGCGATAACCTGTTGCGGACCCTGGGCGGCCACCTGCACCTGTCCAACCATGCCGACGGTGGCGCCGAGGTACGCCTCTACCTGCTGCACGGCAAGCCGGGGGTCGCCTCGGTGCCCCAGGAAGAAGTCCGCGGATGACCGCGCAGCCCCTCTACTCTTAGGTCTTTGTCATGAGCGCCCTGCCCCCCTTCGATCCCGCCAGCCAGATCCTGCTGATCGACGACGACGCCCACCTGCGCCTGGCGCTGAGCCAGACCCTCGACCTGGCCGGCTTCAAGGTGACCGCCCTGGCCGATGCCCGCGAGCTGGAGATGGCCGGGGTGCGCGACTGGCCCGGGGTGGTGGTCAGCGACATCCGCATGCCCGGCATCGATGGCCTGGAATTGCTGGCCCAGCTGCACCAGCGTGATCCCGAATTGCCGGTGGTGCTCATTACCGGCCATGGCGACGTGCCCCTGGCGGTGCAAGCGATGCGCGCCGGGGCCTACGACTTCCTGGAAAAACCCTTCGCCAACGATGCCCTGATCGACAGCGTGCGCCGCGCCCTGGGTGCCCGCCATCTGGTGCTGGAAAACCGCAGCCTGCGTCTGGCGCTGGCCGAGCGGCAGGAATTGCAGACCCGGCTGATCGGCCAGACCCCGGGCATGGCCCGGCTGCGCGACCAGATCGGCGCCCTCGCCGCAACCCAGGCCGATGTGCTGATCCATGGTGAAACCGGTGCCGGTAAGGAAGTGGTGGCCCGTGCGCTGCACGACCTGTCGAATCGTCGCGACGGTCCCTTCGTCGCCATCAATGCCGGCGCCCTCGCCGAGTCCGTGGTGGAGAGCGAACTCTTCGGCCACGAACAGGGTGCCTTCACCGGCGCCCAGAAGAGACGCATCGGCAAGTTCGAATACGCCAGCGGCGGCACCCTGTTCCTCGACGAGATCGAGAGCATGAGCCTGGACGTCCAGGTCAAGCTGCTGCGCCTGCTGCAGGAGCGCAAGGTCGAGCGGCTGGGCTCCAACCAGCAGATCCCACTGGACATCCGGGTGGTCGCCGCCACCAAGGAAGACCTGCGCCAGGCCGCCGACCAGGGCCGCTTCCGCGCCGACCTCTACTACCGGCTGAACGTCGCCACCCTGCGCATTCCCGCCCTGCGCGAGCGCAGCGAAGACATCCTGCCGCTGTTCGGTCACTTCGCCCGGGCCGCCGCCGAACGCCATGGCACGCC
>CAUQPA010000020.1:0-20419 GCA_963519325.1 uncultured Pseudomonas sp.
GCTGGACGCCCGCCGCGCCATCTCGGTGACCGAGCGCCAGCGCTACATCCTGCGCGTGCGTACCCTGGCGCGCAGCGTGGCCCAGGGCTACTTCAAGGCCCGGGCCCGGCTGGGCTTCCCGCTGGCCACCCCTGCGCTGCGTGACGAGGTCCTGGGTCGCGACGATGTCCAAGCGCTGCTCAAGGAGGGCGAATGATGAGCGATTCCCTGGATTTCCTGGTCGAGCTGGGTACCGAAGAACTGCCACCCAAGGCGCTCAAGACCCTCGGCGACAGCTTCCTCGCCGGCATCGAGAAGGGCCTCAAGCAGGCTGGTCTCGGTTACGCCAGCGCCCGCGCCTATGCCGCGCCACGCCGCCTGGCGGTGCTGGTCGAGGCCCTGCAGACCCAGCAGCCCGAACGTAGCGTCAACCTGGACGGCCCGCCGCTCCAGGCCGCCTTCGGCGCCGACGGCCAGCCGACCCAGGCGGCCCTGGGCTTCGCCCGCAAGTGCGGCGTCGACATCAGCGCCATCGACCGTAGCGGTCCCAAGCTGAGATTCTCCCAGAGCATCCCCGGCCAGCCGGCGGCCAGCCTGCTGCCCGGTATCGTCGAAGCCTCCCTGGCCGAGTTGCCGATTCCCAAGCGCATGCGCTGGGCCGCCCGCCGCGAGGAATTCGTGCGTCCGACCCAGTGGCTGGTGATGCTGCTGGGTGACGAGGTCATCGACTGCGAGATCCTCACCCGCCGTGCCGGCCGTGAGTCCCGCGGCCACCGCTTCCATCATCCCGATGCCGTGCGCATCAGCGCCCCGGCCCACTACGCCGCCGACCTGCGCGCCGCCCATGTGCTGGCCGACTTCGCCGAGCGCCGCCAGCTCATCGAATCCCGCGTGGCCGAACTGGCCGCGGCGGAGCAGGGCAGTGCCGTGGTGCCGCCCGCGCTGCTGGACGAGGTGACCGCCCTGGTGGAATGGCCGGTGCCCCTGGTCTGCGCCTTCGAGGAACGCTTCCTCGAGGTGCCCCAGGAAGCCCTCATCACCACCATGCAGGACAATCAGAAGTACTTCTGCCTGCTGGATGCCCAGGGCAAGCTGCTGCCGCGCTTCATCACCGTGGCCAACCTGGAGAGCAAGGACCCGGCGCAGATCGTCAGTGGCAACGAGAAGGTGGTGCGCCCCCGTCTCACCGACGCTGAATTCTTCTTCAAGCAGGACCAGAAGCAGCCGCTGGAAAGCTTCAACGAGCGCCTGAAGAACGTGGTCTTCCAGGCCCAGCTCGGCACCGTCTACGACAAGGCGCAGCGCGTCGCCGCCCTGGCCGCCTTCATCGCCGAGCGCATCGGCGGCGATGCCGCGCGTGCCCAGCGCGCCGGTGTGCTCGCCAAGTGCGACCTGGCCACCGAGATGGTCGGCGAATTCCCCGAGATGCAGGGTATCGCCGGCTACTACTACGCCAAGAAGGGCGGCGAAGCCGAGGACGTGGCCCTGGCGCTCAACGAGCAGTACATGCCGCGCGGCGCCGGCGCCGAACTGCCGCAGACCCTGACCGGTGCCGCCGTGGCCCTGGCCGACAAGCTCGACACCCTGGTGGGCATCTTCGGCATCGGCATGTTGCCCACCGGCAGTAAGGATCCCTTCGCCCTGCGCCGCCAGGCGCTGGGCGTGCTGCGCATCCTCATCGAGAAAGGCCTGGAGCTGGACCTGCCGGCCGCCGTGGCCTTCGCCATCGCCGGCTACGGCGAGCGGGTCAAGGCCGAAGGTCTACAAGACCAGGTGCTGGACTTCATCTTCGATCGCCTGCGTGCCCGCTACGAAGACGAAGGTATCGACACCGCCGCCTACCTGGCCGTGCGTGCCCTGCGTCCGGCCTCGGCGCTGGACTTCGACCAGCGCGTCCAGGCCGTGCAGGCCTTCCGCCGCCTGCCCGAAGCCGAAGCCCTGGCCGCCGCCAACAAGCGCGTCTCCAACCTGCTCGGCAAGTTCGAGGGCACGGTCGCCACCCAGGCCGATGCCGCGCTGTTCGAGACCGACGCCGAGCGCACTCTGGCCGCGGCCATCGCCGCCGCCGAACAGGACGCCGCGCCCCTCGCCGTGGCCCGCCGCTATCGCGAAGCCCTGGAGCGCCTGGCCAGCCTGCGCGCGCCGGTGGATGCCTTCTTCGACGAGGTGCTGGTCAACGCCGAGGACGAGCGCGTCCGTGCCAATCGCTATGCGCTGCTCGCCCATCTGCGTGGCCTGTTCCTCGGCATCGCCGATATCTCGGTGCTGGGCTAGGGTATGAAGTTGATCGTGCTGGACCGCGACGGTGTCATCAATGTCGATTCCGATGACTACGTGCGCAGCGCCGAGCAGTGGCAACCGCTGCCCGGCAGCCTCGCGGCCATCGCCCGGCTGAAGCGGGCCGGCTGGCAGGTGGCCGTGGCCACCAACCAGTCGGGCCTGGCGCGCGGTTATTTTTCCGCCGAGGAGCTGGCGGCCATGCACGAGAAGCTGCAACGCCTGCTAGCGGAGGAGGGCGGTCAGGTCGACCTGATCCTGCACTGTCCCCATGGCCCGGAAGCCGCCTGCGACTGCCGCAAGCCGCTGCCCGGCCTGTTTCGCGCCATCGCCGACCACTATGGGCGCAACGATCTGGCCGGCGTGCCGGTGGTGGGCGACAGCCTGCGTGACCTGGAAGCCGGTGTGGCCCTCGGCTGCACGCCCTACCTGGTGCGTACCGGCAAGGGCGAACGTACCCTGGCCAAGCCCTTGCCATCCGGCACCCAGGTCTTCGCCGACTTGGCCGCGGTGGCCGATCACCTGCTCGAGGAAGCGCCCTGATGCGGTTCTTGCGTACCCTGTTGTTCTATCTGCTGCTGGGCACCAGCGGCATCCTCTGGTCCTGCGTCAGTCTGCTGATCGCGCCCTTCCTGGCCTATCGCGCCCGCTATCGGCTGGTGGTCAAGGCCTGGACCGGCTTCGCCGTCTGGCTGGCCAAGGTCGTCTGCGGCATCCGTTACGAGATCGAAGGGCTGGAGAACGTCCCGGCGCAACCCTGCGTGATCGTGGCCAACCACCAGAGCACCTGGGAAACCTTCTTCCTCTCCGCCCAGTTCGAGCCCACCTCCCAGGTGATCAAGCGCGAATTGCTGCGGATCCCCTTCTTCGGCTGGGCCTTCTCGTTGCTCAAGCCCATCGCCATCGACCGTGACAACGGCAAGCTGGCCCTGCAGCAGCTGACCGAACAGGGCGGCCGCTACCTAGCCCAGGGCTGCTGGGTACTGATCTTTCCCCAGGGCACCCGCATCGATTATGGCCAGATGGGCAAGTTCTCCCGCGGTGGCGCCGCCCTGGCCTGCAGCCTGAACGTGCCCATCCTGCCCATCGCCCACGACGCCGGCGCCTATTGGCCCAATCGCTCCTGGATCAAGTCGCCGGGCACCATCAAGGTCAGCATCGGTCCGCTGCTCCATCCCCAGGGCCAGGATCCGCGTGCCATCGTCGATCTCAACAATCGCTGCTTCGCCTTCATCGAGCAGGCCCTCGCGCCCAAGCCCGATACCCCCTCCAGTCAGCGCTGCGTAGCCTGATCGCCAGGCCGCAAGGGCCTGGCGTTTCCTCCGCTTTTCCTCCGATTCCCCACAGACTTATCCACAGACCATGAGCAGGCTTTGCGCTGAGCCTCTTACGGGACTCTTGCGCCAATACCGGGAATTCCACAAGTACCGACAAGCTTATTCCCAGGCTTATCCACAGGCCCTTTCGTTATACCCTGTGCCTCTATGCCGCATGGCACGGCCTCTTTGCACACTTTTATGGCATTGCCGAAAAGACACTTAGCAAAACTATCCACAAAACCTCCAGCTATAAGATGAATGGCAACACCCGTCGTGGAACGAAACGGCGAGGCTACCTAGCCAGAATGTTTTCCACAAAAAAGCCCCGCATGGCGGGGCTTGTGCATAACAGCTCTCGATCAGACGTCGAGGTTGGACACCGCCAGGGCGTTGCTTTCGATGAAGTCGCGGCGCGGCTCCACCTGATCGCCCATCAGGGTATTGAAGATCTGGTCGGCGGCGATGGCATCCTCGATGGTCACCTTGAGCATGCGGCGCACGTTCGGGTCCATGGTGGTCTCCCACAGCTGATCCGGATTCATCTCGCCCAGGCCCTTATAGCGCTGGATGTTAAATCTCTTGCTGGTCTCGTTCATCAGCCATTCCCAGGCTTCCTTGAAGGTACTAACCGGGCGTCGGCGCTCACCGCGCTTGGCGTAGGCACCTTCTTCCAGCAGGTTGTCCAGCTGGGCGGCCAGCTCGGTCACCAGGCGGTAATCGTTGCTGCCGAAGAAGTCCCGGTTGAAGGTGACGTAGCTGGACAGGCCATGGGCGCGGGTCTCGACTTCCGGTAGCCACAGGCTGCGCTCGCGATCCTCGCGCAGGCTGATGGTATAGGTGGTGCCGTTGCGCTCGGCGGTCTTCAGGCGTGCCTCGAAGCCGGCCAGCCACTGGCGCATGGCGGCCTCGTCGCCCAGTTGCTCCAGGCCCACGCGGGGCAGGTACAGCAGGTGCTCGCTGATGTCGGCCGGGTAGAGGCGCGACAGACGCTTGAAGGTCTTCATTACCTGGCGGTAGTTGTTCACCAGCTTCTCGAGTTCCACGCCGGACAGGCCCGGGGCGTTCTCGTTGACGTGCAGGCTAGCTTCCTCGAGGGCGGTCTGGGTCAGGTATTCCTCCATCGCCTCGTCGTCCTTGATGTACTGCTCCTGCTTGCCACGCTTCACCTTGTACAGCGGCGGCTGGGCGATGTAGATGTAGCCACGCTCGATCAGCAGCGGCATCTGGCGGAAGAAGAAAGTCAGCAGCAGGGTACGGATGTGCGAACCGTCCACATCGGCATCCGTCATGATGATGATGTTGTGGTAGCGCAGCTTGTCGATGTTGAATTCTTCGCGGCCGATGCCACAGCCCAGCGCAGTGATCAGGGTGCCCACTTCCTGGGAGGAGAGCATCTTGTCGAAGCGCGCCTTCTCCACGTTGAGGATCTTGCCCTTGAGCGGCAGGATCGCCTGGGTGCGCCGGTTGCGGCCCTGCTTGGCCGAACCACCGGCGGAGTCACCCTCCACGATGTAGAGTTCGGACAGCGCCGGGTCCTTCTCCTGGCAGTCCGCCAGCTTGCCCGGCAAGCCGGCGATATCCAGGGCGCCCTTCCGCCGGGTCATCTCCCGCGCCTTGCGCGCCGCTTCACGGGCCCGCGCCGCGTCGATCATCTTGCCGACCACTGCCTTGGCTTCGTTGGGGTTCTCCAGCAGGAAGTCGGAGAAATGCTTGCCCATCTCCTGTTCCACCGCGGTCTTCACCTCGGAGGAGACCAGCTTGTCCTTGGTCTGGGAGGAGAACTTGGGGTCCGGCACCTTGACCGAGATGATGGCGGTCAGGCCTTCGCGGGCATCATCACCGGTGGTGGCGACCTTGAACTTCTTCGCCAGGCCCTCGGCCTCGATGTAGTTGTTCAGGTTACGCGTCAGCGCCGAGCGGAAGCCGGCCAGGTGGGTACCACCGTCGCGCTGCGGGATGTTGTTGGTGAAGCAGAGGATGTTCTCGTTGAAGCTGTCGTTCCACTGCAGGGCCACTTCCACGCCGACGCCATCGTCTTCGCGCTGCACCTGGAAGTGGAATACCTGGTTCACCGCGCTCTTGTTGGTGTTCAGGTAGTCGACGAAGGCACGCAGGCCACCTTCGTACTTGAACAGCTCTTCCTTGCCAGTGCGCTCGTCGCGCAGCAGGATGCCGACGCCGGAGTTGAGGAAGGACAGCTCGCGGATGCGCTTGGCCAGGATATCCCAGCTGAATTGGATGTTGTTGAAGGTCGCGGCGGAGGGCTTGAAGTGCACCTGGGTACCGGTGCTGTCGGTCTCGCCGATCACCGCCAGGGGCGCCTGGGGTACGCCGTGCACATAGACCTGCTCCCACACCTGGCCGGCGCGGCGAATGGTCAGCCGCAGCTCTTCGGACAGGGCGTTCACCACCGAGACGCCCACGCCGTGCAGGCCGCCGGAGACCTTGTAGGTGTTGTCGTCGAACTTACCGCCGGCGTGCAGCACGGTCATGATGACCTCGGCGGCGGAAACGCCTTCTTCCTTGTGGATGTCCACCGGGATGCCGCGACCGTTGTCGCGCACGGTGATGGATTCATCCATGTGGATGGTGATGCTGATCTCGCTGCAGAAGCCGGCCAGGGCCTCGTCGATGGAGTTGTCCACCACCTCGAAGACCATGTGGTGCAGGCCGGTGCCGTCATCGGTGTCGCCGATGTACATGCCGGGGCGCTTGCGCACGGCATCCAGTCCCTTCAGCACCTTGATGCTGGAAGAGTCGTAGGTATTGGTCTCGCTCATGCTTGGCTCCCGCTAGTGTGGGTCTGCTTGATATGGCCGTGTTCCACGTGAAACACGCTGACCTCTGTCTCCGGCCGCCAGGCGGCCTGTAGCGTCTCGCGCTCGACACAGGTGATGAAGACTTGGCACTCCAGTGCCTCCAGCAGCCGGCACAAGGCCAGCCGGTGTCCCTCGTCCAGTTCCGAGGGCAGGTCGTCGATGAGATAGACGCACTGGCCTCGCTTGACCTGATTGACCAGCCGCCCCTGGGCGATGCGCAAGGCGCACACCACCAGCTTCTGCTGGCCGCGCGACAGGATGTCCGCCGCATTGTGATTGCCGATGCGAATCCGCAAATCGGCCCGCTGCGGCCCGGCCTGGGTATGCCCCAGCTGCAGGTCCCGCGGCAGACTGTCCGCCAGTACCTCGCGCAGGTCGCGCTCGCGATCCCAGCCGCGGTAATAACTCAGGGTGAGGCCGTCGAGCTGGATCAGTTCGCCCAGCACCGCGGTGAATTCCGGCTTCAGGCGCTGGATATAGGCCTGGCGAAAGCCATCGATCTCGCCACTGGCCAGCGCCAGTTCCTGATCCCAGGCGGCCTGCGCCGCAGGGTCGATTTTACCACGTCTGAGCCAGTGATTCCGCTGTCTGAGCGCCTTTTGCAGGCGTTGCCACAGCGGCAGAAAACGCTGTTCCTCGTGGAACACGCCCCAATCGAGAAACTGCCGTCTGATCTTCGGGCTGCCTTCGAGCAGCCGGAAGCCATCGGGGTTGATCAGCTGCAGCGGCAGCATCTCGGCCAGTTGCGCCGCGCTGCGAGCGTTCTCGCCATTGATGCGGATCTGGTAGTCGCCGCCACGCTCGCGCTGGATGCCCAGGTTGCAATCCTGGCCGCCGGGCAACCTTACCTGGCCGAATACCGTGCAACTGGCCTGCTCGTGCTGGATGACCGGCGCCAGCTTGGTGCTGCGAAAGGAGCGCGCCAGGCCCAGCAGGTGGATGGCTTCCAGCAGGCTGGTCTTGCCGCTGCCGTTGGCCCCGTGCAGCAGGTTGACCCGCGGCGAGGGTTGAAGCGCGACCGCCTGCAGATTGCGCAGGCGGTCGGCGTTGAAGCGGATCAGCGTCATCGAGCGGCGATCAGAGGCGCATCGGCATCACGACATAGGAGGAATCGTCGTTGCCCGCCTCCTGCAACAGCGCACTGCTGCTGGAGTCGGACAGGGTAATGCGCACCTGGTCGGTGGTCATCACGCCGAGCACGTCGAGCAGGTAGCTGACGTTGAAGCCGATCTCCAGGCTGCCACCGTCGTAGTCGACCTGCAGTTCTTCCTCGGCCTCTTCCTGCTCCGGGTTGTTGGCCTGGATCTTCATGAAGCCGTTTTCCAGCTGCAGGCGGATGCCACGGTACTTCTCGTTGGAGAGGATGGCAGTGCGGCTGAAGGCCTCGCGCAGGTGCTGGCGTTCGCCCAGCACCAGCTTGTCGCCATGCCGCGGCAGAACCCGCTCGTAGTCGGGGAACTTGCCGTCCACCAGCTTGGAGGTGAAGGTGAAGTCGCCGGTGGTGGCGCGGATGTGATGCTGGCCCAGCACCACGTTGACCGGCTCCTCCGGCTCGGTGAGCAGGCGCGACAGTTCCAGGATGCCCTTGCGCGGCACGATGACCTGATGCTTCTCGGCCTGGTCGACCTCGGCCTCCAGCATGCACATGGCCAGCCGGTGACCGTCGGTGGCCACGGCGCGCAGGCGTCCGGTGCTGGCTTCCAGCAGCATGCCGTTGAGGTAGTAGCGCACGTCCTGTTGGGCCATGGCGAAGCCGGTGCGCTCGATCAGGCGGCGCAGGCGGCCCTGGGGAATGCTGAACTTCAGCGAGCCCGGGCCTTCCTCCACGGTGGGGAAGTCATTCGCCGGCAGGGTCGACAGGGTGAAGCGGCTACGTCCGGAGCGGATCAGCAGCTTCTGCTCCTCGGTGCGGATGTCGATCAGCGCATCGGGCTGCAGGCTCTTGCAGATGTCCATCAGCTTGCGCGCCGGCACGGTGATCTCGCCGGCCTCGGCGGCTTCTTCCAGCTCGACCCGGCCAACCAGCTCGACTTCCAGGTCGGTACCGGTCAGCGACAGCCGCTGGCCTTCCACGACCAGGAGTACGTTGGACAGCACCGGCAGCGTTTGCCGACGTTCCACGACACCGGCCACCAGCTGCAGCGGTTTCAACAGGGCTTCGCGTTGAATGGTGAAATGCATGGTCAGGTCCTTGCCAGGGCCGCGTCCGTCAGGTCGTCAGGGTACGCAGCAGGTTCTTGTAATCCTCGCGGATATCCGCGTCGGATTCCCGAAGTTCGGCGATCTTGCGACAGGCATGCAACACCGTCGTGTGATCGCGTCCGCCAAAGGCGTCGCCAATTTCCGGCAGGCTGTGGTTGGTCAATTCCTTGGACAGCGCCATGGCGACCTGCCGCGGCCGGGCGACCGAACGCGAGCGGCGTTTGGACAGCAGATCGGCGATCTTGATCTTGTAGTACTCGGCCGCGGTGCGCTGGATATTGTCGATGCTGACCAGCTTGTCCTGCAGCGCCAGGAGATCCTTGAGCGATTCGCGGATCAGTTCGATGGTGATGTCGCGGCCCATGAAGTGGGCATGGGCGATCACCCGCTTGAGCGCGCCTTCCAGCTCGCGCACGTTGGAACGGATGCGCTGGGCGATGAAGAAGGCGGCGTCGTGGGGCAGGTCGACCTTGGCCTGGTCGGCCTTCTTCATCAGGATCGCCACCCGCGTCTCCAGCTCCGGCGGCTCCACCGCCACGGTGAGACCCCAGCCGAAGCGCGACTTGAGTCGCTCTTCCAGGCCATCGATCTCCTTGGGATAGCGGTCGCTAGTGAGGATCACCTGTTGTCCACCTTCGAGCAGGGCATTGAAGGTGTGGAAAAACTCTTCCTGCGACCGCTCCTTGCGAGCGAAGAACTGGATATCGTCGATCAGCAGCGCATCCACCGAACGGTAGAAGCGCTTGAATTCGTTGATGGCGTTCAGCTGCAGCGCCTTGACCATGTCGGCGACGAAGCGCTCCGAATGCAGATAGACGATCTTGGCGTTCGGATTGCGCTTGAGCAAGTGGTTGCCCACCGCGTGCATCAGGTGGGTCTTACCCAGACCCACGCCCCCATAAAGGAAGAGCGGGTTGTAGCCGTGCTTGGGGTTGTCCGCCACCTGCCAGGCCGCGGCGCGGGCCAGCTGGTTGGACTTGCCCTCGACGAAATTCTCGAAGGTGAAGGTGCGGTTGAGGTAGCTGGTGTGCTTGAGCGCGCCCTCCACCTGCACGGTGCGTTCGGTCCTGACCGCCGGCTCGTCGGCCTCGGCCAGCTCCGCCGTCACGTCTTCCAGGGCGACGCCCGCGGTGACGATGTCCGACTGGATGGGTTGTGGCGCCTGCACCGGCGGCGGCAGCGGCGTGCTCTGGCTGCTCGGCATCTGCGCCGGACGCGGCTTGTTGCTGCGCTTGCTGCCGATCAACAAGGACAGCACCGGCGCGATGCCATCGTCGGCATGCTCCTCGAGCAATTCGAGGATTCGACCCAGGTACTTCTCGTTGACCCAGTCGAGCACGAAGCGGTTGGGCGCGAACACCCGCAGCTCATCCCCTTCCGCTTCCACCTGCAGTGGCCGGATCCAGGTATTGAATTGTTGCGAAGGCAGTTCGTCGCGCAGCACATCCACGCAACGTTGCCAGAGTTCGACCGACACAGCGTCTCCCAAGAACTGGAGCGGCCCGGGCGGGCCATGAGCAAACGCCCATTGTATCCCTCCCCACCCGGGTTATCCACATGGTCGCGCAGTTTCCCGGCGAGCAGCTGGCTGGGCAACGAGGCTCGACCCCACGACCGCCAGCTCTGTGGATAACGCCGTCTGACCTCTCTGGACATCCCAGGGCTTTTCGCTGTGGATAATCCAGCTGTGTGTAACAGCCTCGCTTATCCACAGGCTCCGCGCAGGCTAGCCACCTCGATCCCACCTGTTGGAAACAACCTTTCCATCCTCGCTCGGATCAGGCCCTGTCTGGGCTGCCTCGATCTATCCACAGAAATCGGCTTCACCATACATATTCACTTCAACAGTCTTTTAAAACCTTCTGACCTGTTGATTTTATTTGCCTGGTCGCCGGTCAGCGGGTGTTGGTTGGAAATTGACCTGTCCCCAGGCTTTCTCTAGAATCCCCGGTCTCTTTGCGCGGGGCACTCATGCCTTGCCGCTTTCACCTAGGTAAAAGTCCATGAAACGCACCTTCCAACCCAGCACCCTGAAGCGCGCCCGTGTCCACGGTTTCCGTGCTCGTATGGCAACCAAGAACGGCCGTCAGGTTCTGTCCCGTCGCCGTGCCAAAGGCCGCAAGCGTCTGGCGATCTGATTGCCCGGTCAGGTGGTGAGTCAGGGTTTCGGTCGGGACAGGCGCTTACTGAGCTCCCAACAGTTCCAAGCGGTCTTTGACTCTCCCACCCACAAGGCATCCGGCAAGCACCTGCTGCTGCTCGCCCATGCCAATGGGCTCGACCATTCCCGCCTGGGGCTGGTCATCGGCAAGAAAAGTGTCAAGCTTTCTGTCGAGCGCAATCGCATCAAGCGGGTGATCCGAGATTCCTTCCGTCTGAATCAGGACCGCCTGGGCAGTTTCGATCTGGTCTTCGTCGCCCGCAAGGGACTCGGCGAAGTCGACAATCCCGAATTGCATGATCAACTGCTGCAACTGTGGAAACGCCTCAATCGCCAGGCGACCAAGGCCGTTGTCCACTCAACCGACAGTCCCGACGGTGCTCATGCGTAAACCGGCCCTGCTGCTGATTCGCTTCTACCGTTTTGCCATCAGCCCCATGATGGCCAGTCACTGTCGTTTCTATCCGACCTGTTCCGGTTACGCCCTCGAAGCCATCGAGCGCCACGGGCTGCTGCGTGGTGGCTGGCTGACCACACGGCGACTGTGCCGGTGCCACCCGTGGCACCCAGGCGGATACGATCCCGTTCCTCCCGCAAAGAACCCAGCCCCGACCTCTTCGATGGCCGAGTAAACATGGATATCAAGCGCCCGCTACTCATTGCCGCCTTGGCGATCGTGTCCTACACCCTGGTTTTCCAGTGGAACAAGGATTACGGCCAGGGTGAATTGCCCACGGCCAAGACGCAGACCAGCGTCCTGCCCGGCGATACCCCCAACGTGCCCACCGACGTACCGGCGGATGCCAAGGCTGCCGCCCCGGTGGATAACACGGCCGCCCAGCCGAGCACCGCGCTCATCAAGGTGCGTACCGACGTCCTCGACCTGGCCATCGATCCGCGCGGTGGCGACATCGTCCAGCTCGGACTGGTGCAGTATCCCCAGCGCCAGGACCATCCCGACGTTCCCTTCATGCTGTTCGACAACGGCAACGAGCGTCTCTACCTGGCCCAGAGCGGCCTGACCGGCGCCAACGGTCCCGACGCCAACAGCGCCGGTCGCCCGCTGTACAGCTCGGCCAAGTCCAGCTACGTGCTCGCCGATGGCCAGCCGCAGCTGGTGGTGGATCTCAAGTACCAGGCCAATGGGGTCGACTACACCAAGAGATTCACCTTCCACCGTGGCCTGAAGGTCGACTGCTCGGACGCCGAGAAGGCGCAGAAGAAGATCACCTGCATCAACCCGGACGCCTACCAGATCCAGGTCAGCTACCTGATCGACAACCAGAGCGCCAGCGCCTGGAACGGCGTGCTCTATGCCCAGCTCAAGCGGGACAAGAGCGGCGATCCCTCGGCCACCACCGCCACCGGCGTGTCCACCTACCTGGGCGCCGCGGTCGGTACCCCGGCCGAGCCTTACCGCAAGGTGTCCATGAGCGACATGGACAAGAACCGCCTGCAGGAATCCGTGCAGGGCGGCTGGGTCGGTTGGCTGCAGCACTACTTCGTCACCGCCTGGGTGCCGAACAAGGATGAGCAGCACCAGATCACCACCCGCAAGGATGCCCAGGGCAACTACATCGTCGGCTTCACCGGTCCGCAGCTGAGCGTGCCGGCCGGTGGCAAGGCGGAGACTTCCCTGACCCTCTACGCCGGTCCGAAGATCCAGGAGCACCTCAAGACCCTGTCCCACGGCCTGGAACTGACCGTCGACTACGGCTTCCTGTGGTTCATCGCCCAGCCGATCTTCTGGCTGCTGCAGCACATCCACAGCATCCTGGGTAACTGGGGCTGGTCGATCATCGTCCTGACCATCATCATCAAGATGCTGTTCTTCCCGCTGTCCGCCGCCAGCTACCGTTCCATGGCGCGCATGCGTGCCGTCGGTCCGCGGCTGCAGGCGCTGAAGGAACAGCATGGCGACGATCGCCAGAAGATGTCCCAGGCGATGATGGAGCTGTACCGCAAGGAGAAGATCAATCCGCTGGGTGGCTGCCTGCCCATCGTGGTGCAGATGCCGGTGTTCCTGGCGCTGTACTGGGTGCTGCTGGAAAGCGTCGAGATGCGCCAGTCGCCCTGGATGTTCTGGATCACCGACCTCTCGGCCAAGGATCCCTTCTTCATCCTGCCGATCATCATGGGCGGCACCATGCTGGTCCAGCAGATGCTCAACCCCGCGCCGCCGGATCCCATGCAGGCCAAGGTGATGAAGATGATGCCCATCGTCTTCACCTTCTTCTTCCTGTGGTTCCCGGCCGGCCTGGTGCTGTACTGGATCGTCAACAACTGCCTGTCGATCCTGCAGCAGTGGTACATTACCCGGAAGATCGAGGCGGCCAGCAAGAAGGCCTGACCCCGCTCACGTTATCCACACGACGCCCCTTGATTGGGGCGTCGTGCTTTCTGGAGGATCGTCATGTCCCTGCCTTCCGACAGCATCGCCGCCATCGCTACCGCCACCGGCCGCGGCGGGGTCGGCATCGTCCGCGTCTCCGGGCCGCTGGCGGCGCCCCTGGCGCGTACGATCTGCGGCCGCGAACTGCCGCCGCGGCATGCCCACTACGGCAACTTCCTCGCCGCCGACGGCAGCGTGCTGGACGCCGGCATCGCGCTGTTCTTTCCCGGGCCGAATTCCTTCACCGGCGAAGACGTGCTGGAGCTGCAGGGCCACGGCGGCCCAGTGATCCTCGACCTGCTCCTGCGCCGCACCCTGGAAGAGGGTGCGCGCCTGGCCCGCCCGGGTGAATTCAGCGAGCGCGCCTTCCTCAACGACAAGCTCGACCTGGCCCAGGCCGAAGCCATCGCCGATCTCATCGAGGCCAGTACCGAACAGGCGGCACGCAATGCTCTGCGCTCGCTGCAGGGCGAGTTTTCCCGGCGGGTGGAAAGCCTGGTCGAACAGCTCATCCGCCTGCGGATCTACGTCGAGGCCGCCATCGACTTTCCGGAAGAGGAGATCGACTTCCTCGCCGATGGCCGGGTACAGGGCCTGCTGGAGGGCGTCCAGGCCGAACTGCAGGAGGTCCAGCGCGAGGCCAATCGCGGCGCCCTGCTGCGCGACGGCATGACGGTGGTGATCGCCGGGCGGCCGAATGCCGGCAAGTCCAGCCTGCTCAATGCCCTGGCCGGACGCGAGGCCGCCATCGTCACCGACATCGCCGGGACCACCCGCGATGTCCTGCGCGAACATATCCACCTCGACGGCATGCCGCTGCATGTGGTCGATACCGCCGGCCTGAGAGACACCGATGACCGGGTGGAGCAGATCGGTGTCCAGCGCGCCCTGGATGCCATCGCCGGCGCCGACCGGGTGCTGCTGGTGGTGGACGCCAGCGCCCCGGAGGCCCGGGATCCCCAGGCGCTCTGGCCGGAGCTGCTCAGCACCCGTCCGCCACAGGACAAGCTGACGGTGATCCGCAACAAGGCCGACCTCACCGGCGAGGCCACCGGCGTGCTGCCCACCCAAGGGCCGGTCGAGATCGCCCTGAGCGCCACCGATGGCCAGGGCGTCGACGCCCTACGCGAGCACCTAAAGGCCTGCATGGGCTTCGAGCAGACCACCGAGGGTGGCTTCAGCGCCCGGCGTCGCCACCTGGATGCCCTGCAACGGGCCGCCAGCGCCCTGGAACACGGCCATCGCCAACTCACCCTGGCCGGCTCCGGCGAGCTGCTGGCCGAGGACCTGCGCCAGGCGCAACAGGTGCTCGGCGAGATCACCGGGGCCTTCAGCTCCGATGATCTGCTCGGCCGTATCTTCTCCAGCTTCTGCATCGGCAAGTAATCCCCTGTCCGCTGCTCCAGGCCTGTGCAACGCAGGCCTTGTCTATCCTCATCCCTCCCCTCCAGAGCTCTGTTGATAACCCTGCCTGAGGTCTGCCCATAAATCGGTGCACGAAAGGTTCATGATTGCCGCTGTGGATAAGCCAGCAAAGGCTCCACAGGATACTGATAGCTTGTATTCATCCACAGCACAGGACACACACCAGGTTCAAGTTGCCCCCAGGCCAGGGTTGCCAAGGGCTGCAAAGGCTTATCCACAGCGAAGGGCCTGCATATACATAAGCTCTATATCAGTCCTTTTAAACATTTCTTCCCTATTGTTTATATTGAGCGTCTGCGCTGCCGACTGGTCATTTTTTGGCCAGGACCTCTTCTGCAAGCGGGGTCCAAGCCTTATACTTGCCGGCTTTCCTTCGAATTCCTGCCAACAGGCACGAGGTGCGTGGTGGACTTTCCTTCCCGTTTCGACGTCATCGTGATCGGTGGCGGCCATGCCGGTACCGAAGCGGCCCTGGCGGCCGCCCGCATGGGTGTGCGTACCCTGCTGCTCACGCATAATGTGGAAACTCTCGGCCAGATGAGCTGCAACCCCGCCATCGGCGGCATCGGCAAGAGCCATCTGGTCAAGGAGATTGATGCCCTGGGCGGCGCCATGGCCGCGGCGACGGATCTCGCCGGCATCCAGTTCCGTATTCTCAACAGCCGCAAGGGACCTGCCGTCCGCGCTACCCGCGCCCAGGCCGATCGCGTGCTGTACAAGGCGGCCATCCGCTATACGCTGGAAAACCAGCCGAACCTGTGGATATTCCAGCAGGCCTGCGACGACCTCATCGTCGAGGGCGATCGCGTCGCCGGCGTGATCACCCAGATGGGCCTGAAATTCCATGCGGACAACGTGGTACTGACTGCCGGGACCTTCCTCGGTGGTCTTATCCACATCGGCCTGCAGAACCACAGCGGTGGACGCGCGGGTGATCCGCCGGCCATCGCCCTGGCGCAGCGCCTGCGTGAATTGCCGCTGCGCGTCTCGCGGCTGAAGACCGGCACGCCGCCACGCATCGATGGCCGTTCGGTGGATTTCTCGGTGATGACCGAGCAACCAGGGGACACGCCGCTGCCGGTGATGTCCTTCCTCGGCAATCGCGAGCAGCATCCGGCGCAGGTCAGCTGCTGGATCACCCATACCAATGCCCGCACCCACGACATCATCCGCGCCAACCTGGATCGTTCGCCCATGTACTCGGGCGTGATCGAAGGGGTAGGGCCGCGCTACTGTCCGTCCATCGAAGACAAGATCCACCGCTTCGCCGACAAGGACAGCCACCAGGTCTTCCTCGAACCCGAGGGCCTGACCACCCACGAGCTCTATCCCAACGGCATCTCCACCTCGCTGCCCTTCGACGTGCAGCTCGAGGTGGTGCGCTCCATGCGCGGCATGGAGAACGCCCACATCCTGCGGCCCGGCTACGCCATCGAATACGACTTCTTCGATCCGCGGGATCTCAAGTACAGCCTGGAGACCAAGGTCATCGCCGGCCTGTTCTTCGCCGGCCAGATCAATGGCACCACGGGTTACGAGGAAGCCGGTGCCCAGGGCCTGCTGGCCGGCGCCAACGCCGCGCTGCGCGCCCAGGGCCGCGAGGCCTGGTGTCCGCGCCGCGACGAGGCCTACCTCGGCGTGCTGGTGGACGACCTCATCACCCTGGGCACCCAGGAGCCCTACCGGATGTTCACCTCGCGTGCTGAATACCGGCTGATCCTGCGCGAGGACAACGCCGACCTGCGCCTGACCGAGAAGGGCCGCGAGCTGGGCCTGGTGGACGATCAGCGTTGGGCGCTGTTCGAAGCCAAGCGTGAAGGCATCGCCCTGGAAGAGCAGCGCCTCAAGGCGACCTGGATCCGTCCGGGCACCCCCCAGGGCGCCGCGGTGGCCGAGCGCTTCGGCACGCCGCTGAACCACGAATACAACCTGCAGAACCTGCTGGCCCGGCCGGAGATCGATTACGCCGGGCTGATGGCCGCGGTGGGCGAGACGCCGGCCGAGGCCCAGGTCGCCGAGCAGATCGAGATCAAGACCAAGTACGCCGGCTACATCGATCGCCAGCAGGACGAGATCCAGCGGCTGCGCGCCAGCGACGCCGTGGCGCTGCCGGCCGAACTCGACTACGCCAGCATCTCCGGGCTGTCCAAGGAGATCCAGCACAAGCTGAGCCAGGCCCGTCCGGAAACCCTGGGCCAGGCCTCGCGCATTCCGGGGGTCACCCCGGCGGCGGTCTCGCTGCTGCTGATCCACCTGAAGAAGCGCAGCGCCGGCCGCAGCCTGGAGCACAGCGCCTGATGGCCAGCGCGATCCAAGCCAACGACCTGCGCCAGGGCGCCGCCACGCTCGGCGTGGCGCTGTCCACCGCCGTGGAAGAGCGCCTGCTGGGCTACCTGGACCTGCTGGTCAAGTGGAACAAGGCCTACAACCTCACCGCGGTGCGCGATCCGGGCGAGATGGTCTCGCGTCACCTGCTGGACAGTCTCAGCATCGTCCCCCACGTGGGGGACGGGCGCTGGCTCGACGTCGGCAGCGGTGGCGGCATGCCGGGCATTCCCCTGGCGATCCTCTTCCCCGACTCGCACTTCACCCTGCTCGACAGCAACGGCAAGAAGACCCGCTTCCTGACCCAGGCCAAGATCGAGCTGGGCCTGGACAATCTCGAGGTGGTCCACGCCCGCGTCGAGGCCTTCCAGCCGGGCACGCCCTTCACCGGCATCGTCTCGCGGGCGTTCAGCGCCATCGACGACTTCGCCAACTGGACGCGGCACCTGGGCGACGACCAAACACAGTGGCTGGCGATGAAGGGGCTGCACCCCGACGACGAGCTGGCCAAGCTACCAGCGGATTTCCGGGTTGCGGCGGCGCACGTCCTCGCGGTTCCCGGTTGCCAAGGCCAGCGGCACTTGCTGATACTGCGCCGCACGATTGGAGAGGGGTAAGGCGGTACATGGCCAAGGTTTACGCGATAGCCAACCAGAAGGGCGGGGTGGGCAAGACCACGACGTGCATCAATCTCGCCGCTTCCCTGGCCGCCACCAACCGGCGCAAGGTGCTGCTGATCGACCTCGATCCCCAGGGTAACGCCACCATGGGCAGCGGGGTGGACAAGCACGCCCTGGAGCATTCGGTGCTCGACGTCCTCACCGGGGCCTGCGGCCTGCTGGACGCCATGCACTTCTCCGAGCACGGTGGCTACCAGCTGCTGCCCTCGAACCGCGACGTCACCGCCGCGGAAGTCGAGCTGCTGGAACTGTCCGGGCGCGAGAGCCGCCTGCGCGACGCCCTGGCGCCGGTGCGGGACAACTACGACTACGTGCTGATCGACTGCCCGCCGTCGCTGTCGATGCTGACCATCAACGGCCTGGTCTCCGCCGATGGCGTGATCATCCCCATGCAGTGCGAATACTTCGCCCTGGAAGGCCTGACCGACCTGATCGGTAGCATCCAGCACATCGCCCAGCGGCTCAATCCGCAGCTGAAGATCGAAGGCCTGCTGCGCACCATGTTCGATCCGCGCATCGGCCTGGCCAACGACGTCGCCGCTCAGCTCAAGCAGCACTTCGGCGACCAGCTGTACGAAACCATCATTCCGCGCAACGTCCGGCTGGCCGAGGCGCCCAGCTACGGGATGCCCGCCCTGGTCTACGACAAGAGTTCGAAGGGGGCCGCGGCCTACCTGGAGCTGGCCAGCGAGCTGGTCAAACGTCAGCGCAAGGCGGCTCGCACCGCCAAGACTGCCTAAGGAATCCCCATGGCTGTGAAGAAACGAGGACTGGGCCGCGGCCTCGATGCCCTGCTCGGCGGTGCCAGCGTCAAGGTCCTGCAGGAGCAGGCCGCCGCCACGCCGGTCAGCGAGCTGCAATCGCTGCCGGTGGACATCATCCAGCGCGGCAAGTACCAGCCGCGCCGGCACATGGATCCGGCCGCCCTGGAAGAGTTGGCCAACTCCATCCGCGTCCAGGGGCTGATGCAACCCATTGTGGTGCGCGCCATCGGCGAGGGTCGCTACGAGATCATCGCCGGCGAGCGCCGCTGGCGTGCCAGCCAGCAGGCGGGGCTGGACCGTATCCCCGCCCTGGTCCGCGACGTGCCCGACCAGGTCGCCATCGCCCTGGCGCTGATCGAAAACATCCAGCGGCAGAACCTCAACCCGCTGGAAGAGGCCATGGCCCTGCAGCGGTTGCAGGACGAATTCGAGCTGACCCAGGCCCAGGTGGCCGAGGCGGTCGGCAAGTCGCGCTCGGGTGTGACCAACCTGCTGCGCCTGCTGGCCCTGGCCGAAGAGGCCAAGGAACTGCTGGCCAAGGGTGAGCTGGAAATGGGCCACGCCCGGGCGTTGCTCGGCCTGCCCAAGGCTCGCCAGGCCGAAGGGGCGCGGCACGTTGTCGCACGGGGGCTGACGGTCCGCCAGACCGAGGCCCTGGTCCGCCAGTGGCTCAGCGGAGCGGAAGCGGGCGAGAAGGCCGCGGTGGTGGATCCCGACATCAGCCGGCTGGAGCAGCGTCTGGCCGAACGTTTGGGCGCCAACGTGCAGATTCGCCATGGCGAGAAGGGCAAGGGGCAACTGGTGATCCGCTATACCTCTTTGGACGAACTTCAAGGCGTACTGGCGCACATTCGCTGACACAAATGCCTGCAAGGCTGGGCGGCAATCTGTCCGGGGTGGCTTGAACCCCTCCGGACGCGCCCCTATACTTTGCCCGCTTTTTGTCGGCACAAAGCATGCCAGTGAAAACAACTATTAAGCCGACACCAGAGGACTTCGAGCCGATGGAGCGCCGCACGCCCAAACGCCTGCCCTTCCATCACCAGCCTGCCTTTCGCCTGCTGCTCGTCCAACTGGCCGTCGCGTTGTGTGCCGCCGTTGTCTTGTCTTGCTTCGTCGGTAAGGTCGCCGGGTATTCCGGATTGTTGGGCGGGCTGATTGCCTGGCTGCCCAATCTGTATTTTTCGTTCAAGGCGTTCCGCTATCGCGGCGCCCATGCCGCCCGTGACATCGTCCGTTCTTTCTACTCGGGCGAGGCGGGCAAACTGATTCTCACGGCAGTGCTCTTTGCACTGACGTTTGCCGGGGTAAAACCGCTTTCGGCTCCTGCACTGTTCGGCGTCTACCTGTTGACGCTGATGGTCAATGCCGGCGCGCCCCTGCTACTGAAAAAACCGACTAGACCTTAAGGCATTCGAGGCACACATGGCAGCAGACTCCGCTTCGGGCTACATCCAGCACCACCTGCAGAACCTGACCTATGGTATGCACCCGGTGAACGGCTGGAGCTTCGCCCACACCCCCGCTGAAGCTAAGGAAATGGGCTTCTGGGCCTTCCACCTGGATACCCTCGGCTGGTCGGTCGTGCTGGGTCTGATCTTCCTGGTGCTGTTTCGCAGCGTCGCCAAGAAGGCCACCAGCGGTCAGCCCGGCGGTCTGCAGAACTTCGTCGAGGTGCTGGTCGAGTTCGTCGACGGCAGCGTCCGTGACACCTTCCATGGCAAGAACGCCCTGATCGCGCCCCTGGCCCTGACCATCTTCGTCTGGATCTTCCTGATGAACCTGATGGACCTGGTGCCGGTGGACTGGCTGCCGTCCGTGGCCGGCATGCTGTTCGGCGAGCACACCTACTTCCGCGTGGTGCCGACCACCGACCCGAACGCCACCCTGGGCATGGCCCTGTCGGTGTTCGCCCTGCTGATCTTCTACAGCATCAAGATGAAGGGCATCGGCGGCTTCTTCGGCGAGCTGACCCTGCACCCCTTCAGCAGCAAGAACATGCTGCTGCAGATCATCCTGATCCCGGTCAACTTCCTGCTCGAATTCGTCACCCTGATCGCCAAGCCGATCTCGCTG
>CAUQPA010000021.1:0-20315 GCA_963519325.1 uncultured Pseudomonas sp.
GGTCGTACCCGAGGCGCCGGTCGCCCCGGTCCGTCCTGACCCCGTAGTGGTTGCGCCCGAGCCCGAGCCCGCTCCACCCGCCGCTCCGGCCGAACCGGCCAAGCTGGGCTTCTTCGCCCGCCTGCGCCAGGGGCTGTCCAAGACCAGCGCCAGTCTCGGCGAAGGCATGGCCAGCCTGTTCCTCGGCAAGAAGGCCATCGACGACGACCTGCTCGAAGAGCTGGAGACCCGCCTGCTGACCGCCGACGTCGGGGTCGAGGCGACGGGTGTCATCATGCGCAACCTCACCCAGAAGGTGGCGCGCAAGCAGCTGGCCGACAGCGAGGCGCTGTACCAGGCCCTGCAGCAGGAGCTCACCGAGATGCTGCTGCCGGTGGAGCAGCCGCTGGTGATCGATACCTCGCACAGGCCTTACGTCATCCTGGTGGTCGGTGTGAACGGTGCCGGCAAGACCACCACCATCGGCAAGCTGGCCAAGCGGCTGCAGAACGAAGGCAAGAAGGTCATGCTGGCCGCGGGTGACACCTTCCGCGCCGCCGCCGTGGAGCAGCTGCAGGTCTGGGGCGAGCGCAACCGCATCCCGGTGATCGCTCAGCACACCGGTGCCGATTCCGCCTCGGTGATCTTCGATGCCGTCCAGGCAGCCAAGGCCCGCGGTATCGATGTGCTGATCGCCGACACTGCCGGCCGCCTGCACACCAAGGACAACCTCATGGAAGAACTGCGCAAGGTGCGCCGGGTGATCGGCAAGCTGGACGAGGCGGCGCCCCACGAGACCCTGCTGGTCTTGGACGCCGGTACCGGCCAGAACGCCCTCAACCAGGCCAAGCAGTTCCACAACGCGGTGCCCCTGACCGGCCTGGCCCTGACCAAGCTCGACGGCACCGCCAAGGGTGGGGTGATCTTCGCCCTGGCCAAGCAGAGCGCCCTGCCGATCCGCTACGTCGGCGTCGGCGAGGGCATCGACGATCTGCGGCCCTTCGAGGCGCGGCCCTTCGTCCAGGCCCTGTTCGCGGAGCGGGGCGTCTCATGATCCAGTTCGACCGCGTCTCTAAGCGCTATCCCAACGGTCACGTCGGCCTGCAGGAGCTGAGCTTCCGTGCCGAACGCGGCGAGATCCTCTTCGTCACCGGGCACTCCGGTGCCGGCAAGAGCACCCTGATGCGGCTGATCCTGGCCATGGAAAGGCCCACCGGCGGCAAGCTGACCCTGGCCGGCCAGGACATCTCGCGTATCACCAACGCGCAGATCCCCTTCCTGCGCCGGCAGATCGGCGTGGTCTTCCAGAATCACCAGCTGCTCTATGACCGCACCGTGTTCGACAACGTCGCCCTGCCGCTGCAGATCCTCGGCCTGTCCAAACCCGAGATCGCCAAGCGCGTGGCCGCGGCCCTGGAGCGCGTCAGCCTCAAGGACAAGCTCGACGACTATCCGGCCGAGCTGTCCACCGGTCAGCAGCAGCGGGTCGGCATCGCCCGCGCCGTGGTGCATCGGCCGGCCCTGCTGCTCGCCGATGAACCCACCGGTAACCTCGATCCGCGGCTGGCTTCGGAAATCATGGGTGTCTTCGAAGACATCAACAGCCTCGGCACCACGGTGCTGATCGCCAGCCACGACCATGCCCTCATCGCCCGGCTGCGCCATCGCATGCTCACCCTGCAGCGCGGCCGTCTGATCGGCGACGAAGAGGAGAGCCAGCCATGAGCGCCACCGAACTGCCGCGCGGCGAGGAGCAGGGCGGCAAGCCCCAGCGCCCGCAACGCCAGGCCCCGAAGAAACCCAAGAGCGACTGGCGCAGCCCGCTGC
Organism: uncultured Pseudomonas sp.; assembly: GCA_963519325.1. Classification (GTDB taxonomy): domain Bacteria; phylum Pseudomonadota; class Gammaproteobacteria; order Pseudomonadales; family Pseudomonadaceae; genus Chryseomonas. The sequence continues at coordinate 1,807 of CAUQPA010000021.1, forward strand.
ACGCCTACCTCGAAGCCCACCGCACCGGCCTGAGGGACAGCCTCAGGCGCATGGTGCAGCAGCCCATAGGCACCTTCCTGACCTGCCTGGTGATGGGCATCGCCCTGGCCCTGCCCATGGGAGTGTCGCTGCTGCTGAAGAACGTCGAGCGCCTCGGCGGCTCCTGGCAGCGCGCGGCGCAGATCTCGGTCTTCCTCGACCTGCGCACCGGCCAGGACCAGGCCGAGGTGCTGATGAGCCAGATCAAGGTGCTGCCGGACGTGGCCGAGGCGCGCTGGATCAGTCCGGACGATGCCCTGAAGGAGTTGCAGCAGGACGCCGGCCTCGGCGAGGCGCTGCGCGAATTGCCGCAGAATCCGCTGCCCGGTGTCATCGCCGTGACGCCCAAGGAGATCGACAAGAGTCGCCTCGACATGCTGCGCAGCCAGCTGGCCGAGATGAACGGCGTGCAGCAGGTACAACTGGACATGCAGTGGGTCGAGCGCCTCACCGCCATCCTCAAGCTGGGCGAGCGATTCGTCTTCGGCCTGACCGTGGTGCTGGTGATCGCCCTGCTGCTGGTGATCGGCAACACCATCCGCCTGGCGATCGAGAACCGCCGGACCGAGATCGAGGTGGTCAAGCTGGTGGGCGGTACCGACGGCTATGTGCGCCGGCCCTTCCTCTACATGGGCGCGCTGTTCGGCCTCGGCGCCGGCATCGCCGCCTGGGCGCTGCTGGTCTTCGGCCTGAACTGGCTCAACGCGGCGGTGATCGATCTGGCCGGCCTCTACGGCAGTGACTTCGCCCTGGGCAGCGTGGCCGTGGACGACGGCCTCCAGCTGCTGATCGGCGCCGTGCTGCTCGGCTACATCGGCGCCTGGCTGGCGGTCGCCCGTCATCTGCGCGAGCTCGCGCCGCGCTGACGAACGGCCGTTCCCGACACCTTTGGAAACGGTCCAAATCCCTGATGAAACAGGGCTTTCGCGGGCATTTTCAGCTGGGGTTAAGGGAACCTCGGCTAGTCTGGCGCTGTCCAAAAAATCAGTGTTAGACTGTCCAGTGCTTAGTGAATCGGAGGATTCGCATGACCACTTCGTTGCAACCTGTTCCTACATTGGTTCCCGGCGCCAGCCTGGAAGCCTATGTGCACTCGGTGAACAGCATTCCGCTGCTCACTCCGGAGCGGGAGCGTGAACTGGCCGAGCGCCTCTTCTACAAGGAAGACGTGGAGGCCGCCCGGCAGTTGGTGCTCGCCCACCTGCGCTTCGTGGTGCATATCGCCAAGAGCTATTCCGGCTATGGCCTGGCCCAGGCCGACCTGATCCAGGAAGGCAATGTCGGCCTGATGAAGGCCGTCAAGCGCTTCAATCCCGAGATGGGCGTACGCCTGGTGTCCTTTGCCGTGCATTGGATCAAGGCCGAGATCCATGAATTCATCCTGCGCAACTGGCGCATCGTCAAGGTGGCCACCACCAAGGCCCAGCGCAAGCTGTTTTTCAACCTGCGCAGCCAGAAGAAGCGGCTGGCCTGGCTGAACAATGACGAGGTCCATCGCGTGGCCGAGACCCTGGGCGTCGAGCCGCGGGAAGTGCGCGAGATGGAAAGCCGCCTGACCGGTCAGGACATGGCCTTCGATCCGGCCAGCGATGCCGACGACGATGCCGCCTACCAGTCGCCGGCCCAGTACCTGGAAGACAGCCGCTACGATCCGGCCCGTCAGCTGGAGGAAGCCGACTGGACCGACAGCTCCACGGCCAATCTGCACGAGGCCCTTGAACGCCTGGACGATCGCAGCCGCGACATCCTCTACCAGCGTTGGCTGGCCGAGGAAAAGGCCACGCTGCACGAGCTGGCGGCCAAGTACAATGTCTCGGCGGAGCGCATCCGCCAGCTGGAAAAGAACGCGATGAACAAGCTCAAGGGCAACATCGCCGCCTGATCCGGTTCATGATCGAAAAACCGCGCCCCAGGGCGCGGTTTTTTTATGCCTGCGAAGTCGCCTGTTGTGACCCAAAGTACAGGCCGGTCCAGTGCTATCGCGGCTACGGGCGCTCCTACAGTTGCCGGATATTCTGTAGGAGCGGCCCATGGCTGCGATTGAGTCGGTAGGGTGGAAAACCGTGCAGCGTTTTCCACGCTACTGCCCGGTCATCCGCTGTCGATAGTTGCTGCTGCCCAACTGGCGAACCCAGGCGGCACGTTCGGCGAAATAGGCGCTCTCCATGCTGCCGCTGCTAGAAATGCCGGTAATCCGTAGGAGCGGCCCATGGCCGCGATCCAACGCGGGTAGGGTGGAAAACCGCGTAGTGTTTTCCACGCGTTAGCGTTAGCGTCCTGTAGGCAGTGCGTCGGGTATCCCCGTGGAAAAGGCTGCGCCGTTTTCCACCCTACTGCCCGGTCATCCGTCGCAGGTAGTCGCTGCCACCCAGTTGCCTCTCCTGCTGGCGGATCCAGGCGGCGCGCTCGGCGACGTAGGCGCTCGGGCGGCTCGGACTCCATTCGCGTGGATTGGGCAAGACGGCAGCCAGCAGGCTGGCCTGGCGGTCGGACAGGTAGGGCGCGCCTACGCCGAAATGGTGCCGGGCCGCGGCTTCGGCGCCAAAGACGCCATCGTCCCATTCCACGCTGTTGAGGTAGACCTCGAGGATGCGCTGCTTGGACCAGAAGGTCTCCAGTAGCACGGTGAACCAGGCTTCGAAGGCCTTGCGCAGGTAGCTGCGGCCGCTCCAGAGAAAGAGGTTCTTGGCGGTCTGCTGGCTGATGGTGCTGGCGCCGCGCAGGGAGCCGCCGGCTTCGTTGTGGCTGAAGGCCTGGCGGATCGCCGCCATGTCGAAGCCCCAATGCTCGGCGAAATGCTGGTCCTCGCCGGCGATCACCGCCATCTTGAGATCGTCCGGCAGCTCCTTCCAGGGTCGCCAGTCGCGTTGCAGGTCGATGGGCTTGCCAGCGATCCAGGACTCGACCTTGCGCTCCACCATTAGCATGCTGCCCGGCGGCGGCACCCAGCGCAGGATCAGCACCAGGGCGGCGCTGAGGGCGGCGAACCAGAGGGCGATACGCAGGAGACGGCGGAGGAGGGTGAGCAGCATCGGCTTGGTCTTTGGCGATTAGCGGGCCATTATAACCAGCGCTGCTCTTCCATCGACCGGTAAAACCCATGTTGCGTCTCTTCCTGCTGTTCGCGGCCCTGGCCGGCTTCACCGGTGTCGGCCTCGGCGCCTTCGCCGCCCACGGTCTCAAGGGCCGGCTGTCCGCCGAGTATCTGGCCGTGTTCCAGACCGGCGTGCTCTACCAGCTCATCCATGCCCTGGCGTTGTTCGGTGTCGCCCTGCTGTCGCTGCATTTCCAGGGCCGCCTGGTGGCCTGGGCCGGTGGATTCTTGATCGCCGGCATCCTGCTGTTTTCCGGCAGCCTCTATCTGCTGACGCTGACCGGCTTCTCGCGGCTGGGCATCGTCACGCCCTTCGGTGGCCTGTGCTTTCTCGCCGGCTGGGCCTGCCTGGCCATCCTGGCCTGGCGCCTGAGCAGCTTCTGACCGCGCGCTGGCCGTCGTTCCCGGCCCGGCGCCGCTGCAATGCACGCCGGACCGGCGTAGAATGCCCGCTCACCCCGCGACGATGCTTTTGCCATGCAGATCCTGTTGAACGGCGAATCCCTTGAATTGCCGGACGGTGCCACCGTCGCCGACCTGCTCGTGCGTCTCGAATTGACCGGACGGCGGGTGGCGGTGGAGCGCAACCTCGACATCGTGCCGCGCAGCCAGCACGCCACCACCGCCCTGGCGGAAGGCGACCGGCTGGAAGTGGTCCACGCCATCGGCGGCGGCTAGCCGCGAAAGAGGAATCCAGATGAAAGACACTCCCTTCACCCTCGCCGGGCGCACCTATGAATCGCGCCTGCTGGTGGGTACCGGCAAGTACCGGGATCTCGAAGAGACCCGCGTGGCCATCGAAGCCTCGGGTGCCGAGATCGTCACCGTGGCGGTGCGCCGTACCAACATCGGCCAGAATCCCGGCGAGCCCAACCTGCTCGACGTGATCTCGCCCGAGCGCTACACCATCCTGCCCAATACCGCCGGCTGCTACGACGCGGTGGAGGCGGTGCGTACCTGCCGCCTGGCGCGAGAGCTGCTCGACGGCCACAACCTGGTCAAGCTGGAAGTCCTGGCTGACCAGAAGACCCTGTTCCCCAACGTCATCGAGACGCTCAAGGCGGCCGAGACCCTGGTGGCCGACGGCTTCGACGTCATGGTCTACACCAGCGACGATCCCATCGTCGCCCGCCAGCTGGAAGCCATCGGTTGCATCGCCGTGATGCCGCTGGCCGGTCTGATCGGCTCGGGCCTGGGCATCTGCAACCCCTACAACCTGCGCATCATCCTCGAAGAGGCCAAGGTACCGGTGCTGGTGGATGCCGGCGTGGGTACCGCATCGGACGCCACCATCGCCATGGAGCTGGGGTGCGAGGCGGTGCTGATGAACAGCGCCATCGCCCATGCCCGCGAGCCGGTGCTGATGGCCGAGGCCATGAAGCACGCCATCGTCGCCGGCCGCCTGGCCTACCTGGCCGGCCGCATGCCGCGCAAGCTCTATGCCACGGCGTCTTCGCCGCTGGACGGCCTGGTCAACTAGGAGGCTACTCTCGATCTGCTGCGCGTCGGCTAAACGGCGTTGAAAATGCCTTCGGAATGCTCATTTACTCTTTGTAAACTCCGCTTCCTTAGGCATTTTCGCCTTGTTTCGCTCTAGCTCGCGAGATCGAGAACAGCCTCTACACCGGCGCCCTCTGTCACGCGCCCGGCCTCTGCCGGGCGTCTCTTTTTCCCACTATCGATAACGCCATGACCGATCATCAAGACGACCAGACCCCCGACCGTCCCCTGCGCACCATCAAGAGCTTCGTGATGCGTGCCGGCCGCATGACCGAGGGCCAGCAGCGCGGTCTCGACCAAGGCTGGCCGCGCTTCGGTCTGGAATTGTCCGACGGCCCCCGGGATTTCGACCAGGTGTTCGGGCGCCAGGCGCCGCGCACCTTCGAGATCGGCTTCGGCATGGGGCACTCCACCCTGGAGATGGCGGCCGCCGCGCCGGAGCAGGATTTCATCGGCGTCGAGGTGCATCGTCCGGGCGTGGGCGCGCTGCTCAACGGCGCCATGACCCAGGGCCTGACCAACCTGCGCGTCTACAGCTGCGATGCCCTGGAAGTGCTGCGCCAGAGCGTCGCCGATGCCAGCCTGGACCGGGTGCTGCTGTTCTTCCCCGATCCCTGGCACAAGAGCCGCCATCACAAGCGCCGTATCGTCCAGCCGGCCTTCGCCGAACTGGTCCGGCAGAAGCTCAAGGTCGGCGGGGTGCTGCACATGGCCACCGATTGGCAGGCCTATGCCGAACACATGCTCGAGATCATGAAAGCCGCCCCCGGTTACCGTAACCTGGGCGACGCCTCGGGCTTCGTGCCGCGTCCCGAGGAAAGACCCATCACCAAGTTCGAGCGCCGTGGCGAGCGGCTGGGCCACGGCGTCTGGGATCTCAAGTTCGAGCGCCGCGACTGACCGTACGTCTCTGACGAATCGACTTGAGCTGCCACCGGGCAGTTGGCATGATGGCCAATTGCCCTGCTGTGATGGCGGTTGCAGTCGAATTCACAGAGACACCTGGATGCCAGCCTCCCACAAGAACGATAAACGGCGTAGCGCCACTCCTGGCTGGCGACCAGTACGATGACGGATCTGGTACGTCCTGATTCGCCCACCGCCGAGTTGCATGCCGTGCGCCGGCGGCTCGAGGTCGAGCGCAGTGCCCGGCAGCGCACCGAGCGCTCGCTGCACCTGATGGCCTCGGCCTTCACCCTCTGTCGCGACGCCATGGCGGTCCTGACCGAGAGCGGCCAGATCATCGAGGCCAACGCGGCCCTGCGGGCCCTGATGCTCAGTGCCGAGCGCAGTGTCGCCGGTCAATACCTGTCCCACTACATCAAGTTGCCCGAAGCGGCCATCCGCACCTTCGAACGTGACGGCTATGCGCTGTCCGAAGCCCAGTTCCATGTCTCCGCCAAGCGCGTCACGCCGGTTGAGATCAGCCTGAGTCGCTTCGCCGGCGAGGCGGATCGCGAAGGCTACGTCATCGCCAGCCTGAGGGACATCACCGAGCGCAAGCGGGCGGAGCAGGCCCTGGAGCGCATGGCCCTGAGCGATGCCCTGACCCAGCTGCCCAACCGTACCTCTTTCTACCAGGCCTTCACTGCGCGCCTGCAAGGGCTGGAGGAGACGAGCAAGCTGGCGGTGCTGTTCATCGATGTCGACGGCTTCAAGGAGGTCAACGATTCCCTGGGCCACGCCGCCGGTGACGAGCTGCTCTGCGCCCTGGTCCGGGAGTTGCGCCAGGTACTGGGCGAGGGCGAGGTGCTGGCGCGCTGGGGTGGCGACGAATTCGTCGCCCTGCTGGACGTGGAAGACCCCGCCCATGCCCTGCAGGTGGCCGAGCAACTGGTGCAGGCGGTGGGGCGCCAGCAGCGCATCGGTGGCCATGATATCCGGGTGTCGGCCAGCATCGGCCTGAGCCTGGCTCCCGAGGAGGGGCTGGACGTCGAGACCCTGCTGCGTAACGCCGATGCGGCCATGTATGCCGCCAAGGCGGCGGGCAAGAGCCGGGTGCGCTGCTACGACCCGCAACTCACCAGCGCGGCGCGGAACAAGGTGACCCTGCTGGCGCACCTGCACGGCGCCATCGAGGGGGAACTCATCACCTTCGTCCTGCAACCCAAGTTCGATGCGCGGCAAGTCATGGTCAGTGCCGAGTTGCTGGCGCGCTGGAACTGCCCCGGGGTGGGTGTGGTGCCACCCAACGTCTTCGTGCCGCTCGCCGAGCAGAACGGCATGGCCTCGGCCCTCGGGCGCCTGGCGATCCGCCGTGCGGCCAGTCATGCCCGGGCCTTGCAGGACGCCGGGCTGCAGATTCCGGTGGCGGTGAACGTCTCGCCGTTGCAGGTGGCCGACGACGAACTGGCCGAGGTGCTGGCCAGGGCCTGCGCCGACTATGGCATCGCCCCCGGCGCGCTGGAGCTGGAGGTCACCGAGTCGGTGTTCCTGCAGAAGGGCGCCCCCGAACGCCGCCTGGCGGCGCTACGGGAGCAGGGTTTTCGCGTGGCGATGGACGATTTCGGTACCGGCTATTCCTCGCTGGGCTACCTGCACCGGCTGCCCTTCGACACCATCAAGATCGACCGCAGCTTCCTGCTGGCGGTGGACGCCGACGACCGCTCCCGGCAACTGCTGGCCGGCATCGTCAGCCTGTGTCGCGCCTTGAACATGCAGATCGTCGCCGAAGGGGTGGAAACCCAGGCGCAATTCGAATTGCTCAAGGACCTCGGCGTGGACACCTTCCAGGGCTTTCTGCTCGGTCGCCCGCAGCCCCTGGAAAGCCTGCTCGACGGCCTGCGCGCCCGCGACTAGCTTCAGCCGCGGCGTTCGGCCAGGACACCCAGCAGGCAGACGCCGATCAACAACACCGGCGCCAGGGCATAGTTGTTGAACTGCGCCAGGCCCTTCACCACCCAGGGCGTGAGGAAGGTCATGGCGGCGCCGTAGATCGCGAGGCACGCCAGGGCGAAGGCCGGTACCCGGACGGCGGTGGGCAGGCTGCCCAGCCGTGCTTGGATGAAGGCGTTGACCTGGCTGCCGAACAGCACCAGCAGGGTGGCGGTGACCGCCAGCGCCACTTCGTCGAGATGGCTGCGGCTCCAGCGGGAGAGGTCGGCGATATGGTTGAGCACGAAGTCCAAGGCAGAGCTCCTCGTCAGTCAGGCAGAAAGGATTGCAACAGGTCGTTCAGGAACAGCTGGCCGCGGGCGGTGGGTCGCAGGCGTTCCGGGTCGTCCGCCAGCAGGCCGTCGCGCCGCGCCGCGGCCAGAGCGGGCGCCAATTCGTCCAGCGATTGACCGGTCCGCTGCGGATACCAGGCGGTCGGTACCCCGTCCACCAGGCGCAGGGCGTTCATCATGAACTCGAAGGGCAGGTCGGCCGCTTCCAGCCATTTCTCGCCGGCCTGGAAGGCCTTGGCCGGGTCGAGGTAATCCTTGGGCAGGCGGGTCTTCCAGCTGCGCAGCAGGCGGCCGTCCGGCGCGCTGAGCTTGGCGTGGGCACCGGCGCCGATGCCGAGGAAGTCGCCGAAGCTCCAGTAATTGAGATTGTGCCGCGCCTGGCGCCCGGGCTGGGCGTAGGCGGAGGTCTCGTACTGGTGATAACCGGCGGCGGCCAGGCGGGCCTGGCCGGCTTCCTGGATGTCCCAGAGCACCTCGTCCTCGGGCAGTTCCGGCGGCTGGCTCCAGAACACCGTATTGGGCTCCATGGTCAGCTGGTACCAGGACAGGTGCGTCGGCGCCAGGGCGATGGCCTGCTCCAGATCACCCAGGGCATCGGCCAGGCTCTGGTCGGGCAGGCCGTGCATGAGGTCCAGGTTGAAGTTGTCGAAGCCGGCGGCGCGCGCCCGGTCGGCGGCGCGGATGGCTTCGTCGCGCCCATGGATGCGCCCCAGGGCCTTGAGTTTCTCGTCCTGGAAGCTCTGGATACCGATGGACAGCCGATTGATGCCGAGCCCGCGATAGGCGACGAACTTGGCCTGCTCGAAGGTGCCCGGATTGGCTTCCAGGGTGATCTCGATGTCGGGCGCGAAGTCCAGGCGCTTGGCCACGCCTTCCAGCAGCCGACCCAGGGCCGCGGCCGAGAACAGGCTGGGGGTGCCGCCACCGAAGAAGATCGAGGTCAGCGGCCGGTCATGGACGTGGACCAGGTCGTTATCGAGGTCGGCCAGCAAGGCGTCGACATACTCCGCTTCCGGCAGGTTTGGGCCGGCGGCGTGGGAGTTGAAGTCGCAATAGGGACATTTGCGCACGCACCAGGGGATATGGATATAGAGCGCCAGCGGCGGCAGGGCGAAGGCGTGGGTCACAGGCCGAGCCGTTGCTTGAGCAGGACCATGGCGCGGGCGCGATGGCTGCGCTGGTTCTTTTCCGCCGGCGCCAGTTCGGCCGCGGAGACCGCCTCGCCATCGGGCTGGAACAGCGGGTCGTAGCCGAAGCCGTGTTCGCCCTGGGCGGCATGCAGGATGCGCCCCGGCCAGAGGCCTTCGCAGAGGATCGGCAGCGGATCGTCGGCGTGGCGCACCAGCGCCAGCACGCAGACGAACTGGGCGGTGCGTTCGGCGTCGGGGACGTCGCGCAGGGCGTCGAGCAGCTTGGCGTTGTTGGCCGCATCGCCCTGGCCGTCGGCGTAGCGTGCGGAATAGATGCCGGGGGCGCCGCCGAGGGCGTCCACCGCCAGGCCGGAGTCGTCGGCCAGCGCCGGCAGGCCGGACAGGCGCGCCGCATTGCGCGCCTTGAGGATGGCGTTCTCGACGAAGGACAGGCCGGTTTCCTCAGGTTCCACCTGGCTGAACTCGCCTACCGAGCGTATCCGCACCTGGCCGCCGAGCATGGCCTGGAGTTCCTTGAGCTTGCCGGCGTTGTGGCTGGCGAGGACCAGTTCGGTAAGGTCGGACATGAGGACACCGCGTCTCTTGGAGGATGGCGGCGTATTGTACGCGAAGCCGGGCCGCGGCTGGCCGCGCCACCCATGCCTTACGTCATATCGCGACGCGATGCTCCTGCAGGCGCGGGGCGCTGACCCGGTAGATGCCGATCTCGCCGAGCAGGTTGGGCCACAGCTTGCTGGCCCAGCCGTGGCGGTGCAGCCGGTCCACGGCGAGACGATCCAGCACCTGGGCGCGCTGCTCGCGGCAGAGGCGCTCGAAGTCCTCGAAGGTGCAGAAGTGGATGTTCGGCGTGTTGTACCAGGTGTAGGGCAGGAAGTCCGAGACCGGCATCCGCCCCTTGCCGCCCAGGTACAGCCGGCAGCGCCAGTGACCGAAATTGGGGAAGGTGATGATGCACTGGCGGCCGACCCTGAGCATCTCCTGGAGGATGCGATCGGGATACTGCAGGGCCTGCAGCGACTGGGTCATGACCACCACGTCGAAGCTGTCGCTGGCGAAGTTGGCCAGGCCGCCGTCGAGGTCCTGCTCGATGACGTTGACGTCCTTGAGCAGGCACTCGGCGATCTTGTCCGGGTCGATCTCCAGGCCGTAGCCGGTGACCTGCTTGTGGTCGCGCAGCCAGGCGAGCAACTCGCCGGTGCCGCAACCGAGGTCGAGCACCCGGCTGCCCGCGGGGATCCATTCCTGAATGATGTCCAGATCGGCGCGCACGGCAGCTATACCTCGATACGGGTCATGTAGTGGGAGAAGGCCTGCAGGTAGCGCGGAATGGGGATGAGGAAGGCGTCATGGCCCTGGGGCGCGTCGACCTCTAGGTAGCTGACGTCCTTGCGCGCGGCCATCAGGGCGTTGACGATCTCCTTGGAGCGCGCCGGCGAGAAGCGCCAGTCGGTGGTGAAGGAGACGATCAGGAAGCGCGCCTGCACCCCGGCCAGGGTCTTGGCCAGGTCGCCGCCGTGGGCGTGGGCCGGATCGAAGTAGTCCAGCGCCTTGGTCATCAGCAGGTAGGTGTTGGCGTCGAAGCGGCCGGAGAATTCCTCGCCCTGGTACCGCAGGTAGCTCTCCACCTGGAATTCGACGCTGTGGAAGTCGTAGTTGAGCTGGTCGGTCTTGAGTTCGCGGCCGAATTTCTCGCCCATGGCCTCGTCCGAGAGGTAGGTGATGTGGCCGACCATGCGCGCCAGCATCAGGCCACGCTTGGGGATCACCCCCTTTTCCTGGAAGTGGCCGGCGTGGAAATCCGGGTCCGAGAGGATGGCCTGGCGCGCCACCTCGTTGAAGGCGATGTTCTCCGCCGACAGCTTGGGCGCCGAGGCGATGGCCAGGCAGTGACGGATGCGCTCGGGATAGCTGATGGTCCACTGCAGCGCCTGCATGCCGCCCAGGCTGCCGCCGATCACCGCCGCCCATTGGGCGATGCCGAGGCGATCGGCCAGCCGGGCCTGGCTGTGCACCCAGTCTTCCACGGTCAGCACCGGGAAATCCGCGCCATAGGGGCGGCCGGTCGCGGGATTGGGACTGCTGGGGCCGGTGGAGCCATTGCAGCCGCCCAGGTTGTTGAGGGCGACGACGAAGAACTTGGTGGTATCTATCGGCTTGCCGGGGCCGATGCAGCTGTCCCACCAGCCGGGCTTGCGGTCGTCGAGGCTGTGGTAGCCGGCCGCGTGATGATGGCCGGAGAGCGCGTGGCAGATCAGCACGGCGTTGCTGCGACTGGCGTTGAGTTCGCCATAGGTCTCGACCATCAGGTCGTAGGCCGGCAGGGTACGGCCACAGGCCAGGGCCAGGGGCTCGCTGAAATGCAGCAGCTCGGGGGTGACCAGGCCGACGGAATCTTCGGGAATGACGCTGGGCATTGACGGCTCGTCCGGGGCGGGGCTCGCCAGTCTAAAGAGCACCGCCGGGAGCGGCAAGGGCAGCCGCGGCGCGGCGCGTGGCTCAGCCGACCCGCGCCAAGGGCAGGGGTACCACGTTGTCGTGGCGCTGGGAGGGGGCCGGGCGGCTGATCTGCTTGAGCATGTCGCTGACCTCGGTGAGTTGCCGATGCAGGACGTCCTCGTGCACCTGCAGCCGGCGCACCTGCTCCTGGCTGTTGAGGTTCTGCTGGGTGAGTTGTTTGAGCGCCAGCATGCTGGTTTCCAGCAGCTGCTTCTGCTCGCGGGTGTGCTGGACCAGCGGCGTCAGGGCGCCGTCGTTCCAGCGCAGCACCTGGGCATGGGCACCTTCCTGCAGCGCCTGGACCTCCTGGGCCACGGTGGCGAAGAAACGCCGGGCCAGGGCGCTCTGCTCGGTGAGCAGGGTCTTGACCTGGCGCTGCACCTCCTCGGTCTTGAGTTGCAGCTGGCGCAACTCGCGCACATAGGGGCGAATGCGCAGTCGCGGTGCTTCCAGCGGGTGCAGGGGATTCTCGGCATTGTGCCGCTGGTAGACCGCGCCGAGCACCTTGTTGGCCCGGTCGGCTTCGTTGTCCAGGGCCAGCAGGTCATGCTCGACCATGCGGAAGAAACGGGCGATGGACTGGTTGATGCCGACGGTGGTCAGGCTGGTGCGGAATTCGCGGCGCGCCGTTTCCAGGTGGGCGTCCAGGCGCTCCGGGGCGACCAGGTCGGTCAGCAGCTTGCGCTGCCCGGCCAGCATGTTCTGGGTGGTGCGCAGATCCAGCAGGCGGCGGTGGTAGAGGTCGTATTCCTGGCGCGTGCGAGCGGTCTGCAATTCGAGGCCGGCACCGGGCAATTCCTCGTCGGCCAGTTGCGCGTACTGGGCGCGAATGGCTTCCAGGCGCTGCTCGATCAGGGTGCGGCTGGCACCCAGCAGGCCACTGGCCTGCTGCACGATGCGCTGCTGCAGCAGGCGCTCGCGGGCGCCGACGATGCGTTCGGCGAGCAGTTGTTCGAGGCTGTCGAGCTGGCTGCGCGCGAGCAGTTCCAGATCCCCGCGCACCTTGCCCAGGAGCGCCTGCTTGGCCGACAGCGGCAGGATGTGCTCGGCTGGCAGCGCCAGTTGCCGGGCGCTGGCCTGGCGGACGTTTTCCAGCGACTGGGCGACATGGGCGACGCCGCCGAGATCGTCCCAGAGGCTGTCGATCTTGTTCATCACCGCGAACAGCCGCTCCGGGGCGTCGCCCAGGGACGGCTTGACGCATTGCTCCCAGAGCGCGAGGTCCGAGGCGGTCACGCCGGTGTCGGCACCGATGAGAAAGAGCACGGCCTGGGCATGGGGCAGCAGCGACAGGGTCAGTTCGGGTTCGGCGCCGAGGGCGTTGAGACCGGGGGTGTCGAGGATGCGCAGGCCCTGGCGCAGCAGCGGATGATCGATGCTGATCAGCGCATGGCGCCAGGCCGGGATGCTGACCAGGCCGGCGCTGTCGAGCTGTTCCAGTTGCTCGGGGTCGAAGCCCAGCTCAACGGCGGCAGCGGTTTCCACCTCGCGGGTCTCGGTGACCTTGGCCAGCAGGGCGGCCATGCCGTCCGGGTAACGGTCGTCCAGGGCGAAGCGCTGCCAGGCGTCGGGGGCCTTGCGCCAGGCGCCCAGGCTGCGTTCGTCCAGGCGGCTGTCGATGGGCAGCAGCTGCAGATAGGGGCCGTCGGCCGCGGTGTCGAAGAAGATCTCGGTGGGGCACATGGTGGTGCGCCCGGCCTGGGACGGCAGCATGCGCTGGCCGTAGTCGGCGAAGAAGAGGGCGTTGATCAGCTCGGTCTTGCCGCGGGAGAACTCGCCGGCGAAGGCCAGGGTGATGCCATCGGCCTGCAATTCGCTCTGGCAGCTGGCCAGGGCGGCGTCCAGGGCCGGGGAGGCGAGACGATTACGCTGCAACCAGTCACGGTAGCGGCCCAGTTGGGTATCGAGTTCGGCTTTCCACGCGGCATAGGCATCGACGTGGCGGAACAGGCGTTCCATAGGGGACTTCCTTGACCTGGACAGCAAAGGCAGGACGGTGCCCCAGCGTCCGGAGGACGTCAATGCCGCCTCCGCCACGACGCGGCGGGCGGTCGTGGCGGGTGCGCGAGTGGTGCGTCAGAGGAAGGGCGCGAGGATCTGCGGCATGCCGGTGGCGGCGGCCAGCTGGCCGATGACGAAGCGATCCAGCAGATTGATCACGATGAAGGCGAAGATCGGCGACAGGTCCAGGCCACCCAGGCTCGGCAGGATGCGGCGGAAAGGTGCCAGCAGCGGCTCGCAGATCTGGTTGACCAATTCGGCGGCGGGGTTGTGGGTCTGGGGCGCGACCCAGGAGAGGATCACGCTGACGATCAGGGCGAAGAAGAACACCTTGAGGAACAGCGAGGCCACGCCCAGCAGGGCCCAGATCAGCAGGGCGGGGAACAGGCCGGCGATGCTGGCGCCGAGCAGGACCACCACCACCATCATCAGCGCCAGCTGGACCAGGACGGCCAGCACCAGGGCCGCCAGATCGACGCCGCCGAAGCCGGGAATGATGCGCCGTACCGGCTTGAGCAGCGGCTGGGTGGCGCGCACGGTGAATTGCGACAGCGGATTGTAGAAGTCGGCGCGGACCAGCTGCAGGATGAAGCGCAGCAGGATGATCAGCAGGTAGAGACTGCCGAGGGTCTGGATGACGTAGACGAGGGCTTGCGCGAGGGCGGACATGGATACTCCTTATCGATCCGGCAACTGGGCCAGTTCCGCAGCCCGGTCGGCCGCGGCGGTGAGGGCTTCTTCCACCAGGTCCCCGAAGGCCCCGGCTTGGAAGGTTTCGATGGCGCGCTCGGTGGTGCCCTTGGGGGACATCACCGAACGACGCAATTGTTCGGGGCTGCGGTCGCCCTGGCAGGCCATGGCGGCGGCGCCGCGGGCGGTGTGCAGGGTCAGCTGCTCGGCGACCGCCTGCGGCAGGCCGAGCTTGGTGCCGGCCTGGGTCATGGCTTCCATCAGCAGGAAGAAGTAGGCCGGACCGCTGCCGGAGACGGCGGTGACCGCGTCCAGTTGCTGTTCTTCGTCGACCCAGAGGGCCAGGCCGACCGCGGCGAGGATTTCCTGGGCGCGGGCGCGCTGCTCCGGGCTGACCTGGTCATTGGCGAACAGGCCGCAGGCGCCGAGGCGCAGTTGCGAAGGCACGTTGGGCATGCAGCGCACCAGCGGCCGCGCGCCCAGCCAGCGCGTCAGGCTGGCGCAGGTGATACCGGCGGCCACCGAGACGATCAGTTGCTCCGGGCACAGGTGCGGCGCCAGCTCCTGGCAGACCTCGCCCATCACCTGGGGCTTCACGCCCAGCACCACCACGTCCGCGTCGGCAAGGACGGCGGTGTTGCTGGCTTCGACGCGGATGCCGAGGTCCCGGGCCAGCGCCTCGCGCTTGGCCGGATTGCGATTGCTGGCGCTGAGCTGCCGGGCCGCTACGCCCTGGGCGAGCAGCCCGCCGATAATGGCACCGGCCATGTTGCCGGCGCCGATGAAGGCGATGCGGGTGTCGTTCATCGAGGCTTCCTAGGTTGAAGAGGCGGCGGCGCCGTAGTGGCGGGCGCCAAAGAGGGCGGTACCGATGCGGACCCAGGTCGCGCCCTCGGCGATGGCGGCCTCCAGGTCCTGGCTCATGCCCATGGACAGGGTGTCCAGGCCCAGGTTCAGCGCCTCGCCCAGGGTGCGCAGGCGGGCGAAGGCGACGCGCTGGCTGGCCGGGTCGTCGGTGGGTTCGGGGATGGCCATCAGGCCACGCAGGCGCAGGTTGGGCAATCGGCTCACCGCGGCGGCCAGGGCCGGCAGTTCGTCGGGATGGCAGCCGGACTTGCTGGCCTCGCCGCTGACGTTGACCTGCAGGCAGACGTTCAGCGGTCCCCGCTCGGCGGGGCGCTGCTCGGCCAGGCGCTGGGCGATCTTCAGCCGATCCACCGAGTGCACCCAGTCGAAATGGCTGGCGATGGCGCGGGTCTTGTTGGACTGGATGGGGCCGATGAAATGCCACACCAGCGGCAGGTCGGCCAGCGCCTGCTGCTTGTCCAGTGCCTCCTGCAGATAGTTCTCGCCGAAGTCGCGCAGGCCGGCGGCGGCGGCCTCGCGCAGGGCGGCGGCGGGCTTGGTCTTGCTCACCGCCAGGAGGCCGACAGTCGCGGGATCGCGGCCTGCCGTCCGGCTGGCGGCGGCGATGCGTTCGAGTACGGTTGCGCTATTCTCGGCTATCGTGGACATTCAGCCCCTGCTTGCGTCGGCGCATCCGGCAGGCCTTGGCGTACCGGATGAATGAGTGGCGGTGACCAGGTCAGACCGCCAGTGCTGCGCGGCATTCTACCTGCTTGCTCGACATCTGGGAGTCCCATGGATATCACCGAATTGCTGGCCTTTTCCGCGCGGCAAGGCGCCTCCGACCTGCACCTCTCCGCCGGCCTGCCGCCGATGATCCGCGTCGACGGCGACGTGCGCCGCATCAACCTGCCGGCCTTCGAGCACAAGCAGGTGCACGCGCTGATCTACGACATCATGAACGACAAGCAGCGCAAGGACTTCGAGGAATTCCTGGAGACCGACTTCTCCTTCGAGGTGCCGGGCGTGGCGCGCTTCCGGGTCAACGCCTTCAACCAGAATCGCGGCGCCGGCGCGGTGTTCCGCACCATTCCCTCCAAGGTGCTGAGCATGGAAGAGCTGGGCATGGGCGAGGTGTTCCGCAAGATCACCGACGTGCCGCGCGGCCTGGTGCTGGTGACCGGGCCGACCGGCTCGGGCAAGTCCACCACCCTGGCGGCCATGCTCGACTACCTCAACAACACCAAGTATCACCACATCCTCACCATCGAGGATCCCATCGAATTCGTCCACGAATCCAAGAAGTGCCTGGTCAACCAGCGCGAGGTGCACCGCGACACCCTGGGCTTTTCCGAGGCCCTGCGCTCGGCGCTGCGCGAAGACCCGGACATCATCCTGGTGGGCGAGCTGCGCGACCTGGAGACCATCCGCCTGGCGCTGACCGCGGCCGAGACCGGGCACCTGGTGTTCGGCACCCTGCACACCACCTCGGCGGCCAAGACCATCGATCGGGTGGTGGACGTCTTCCCGGCGGAAGAGAAGTCCATGGTGCGCTCCATGCTGTCCGAATCCCTGCAGGCGGTGGTGTCCCAGACCCTGCTGAAGAAGGTCGGCGGCGGCCGGGTGGCGGCCCACGAGATCATGATCGGTACCCCGGCCATCCGTAACCTGATCCGCGAGGACAAGGTGGCGCAGATGTATTCCTCGATCCAGACCGGTGGCGGCCTGGGCATGCAGACCCTGGACATGTGCCTCAAGGCCTTGCTGGCCAAGGGTCTGATCAGCCGCGACGCAGCCCGCGAGAAGGCCAAGACGCCGGAGAATTTCTGATGGATTTCGACAGGTTCCTGCAGCTGATGGTGGACAAGGGGGCGTCCGACCTCTTCATCACCACCGGCGTGCCCCCTTCGATGAAGATCAACGGCCGCATGACGCCCGTCACCAAGGACTCGCTGTCCCCCGATCAATGCCGGGCCATCGTGCTGGGCGTGATGAACGAGGAGCAGCGGCAGGAATTCCAGCAGAAGCGCGAATGCAACTTCGCCATCAGCGCTCGCGGCATCGGCCGCTTCCGGGTCAGCGCCTTCTACCAGCGCAACCTGGTGGGCATGGTGCTGCGGCGCATCGAGGTGAACATTCCCACGGTCGACCAGCTGCGCCTGCCGGAGATCATCAAGAAGCTGGCCATGACCAAGCGCGGCCTAGTGATCTTCGTCGGCGCCACCGGCACCGGCAAGTCCACCTCGCTGGCGGCCATGATCGGCCATCGCAACAAGAACTCGGCTGGCCACATCATCTCCATCGAAGACCCCATCGAGTACATCCACCAGCACCAGGGGTGCATCGTCACCCAGCGCGAGGTGGGCATCGACACCGAGTCCTTCGAGGTGGCGCTGAAGAACACTCTGCGCCAGGCGCCGGACGTCATCATGATCGGCGAGATCCGCAGCCGCGACACCATGGAGCACGCCCTGGCCTTCGCCGAGACCGGCCACCTGTGCCTGGCCACCCTGCACGCCAACAATGCCAACCAGGCGCTGGACCGCATCATCCACTTCTTCCCGGCGGATCGGCACAGCCAGATCTGGATGGACCTGTCGCTGAACCTCAAGGGCATCGTCGCCCAGCAACTGGTGCCGACCACCGATGGGCAGGGCCGGCGCGCGGTGATCGAGGTGCTGCTCAACACCCCGCTGGCCGCCGACCTGATCCGCAAGGGCGAGGTCCACGAACTCAAGGCGCTGATGAAGAAATCCAGCGAGTTGGGCATGCAGACCTTCGACCAGTCGCTCTATGGCCTCTATCGCGAGGGCGAGATCAGCTACGAAGCCGCGCTGGCCCATGCCGACTCCGCCAACGACCTGCGGCTGATGATCAAGCTGGGGTCGGAGACGGATGCCGATCACCTCAATCAGATCACCCAGAATCTCTCGGTGGACATGGGCGACGACGCGCCCAAGCGCTTTCGCTAGCCGTCGCCGGCGCTGTCGGCGGCCAGGGACCTGGCTTCGCGCAGGGCGGTGACCAGGGCCTGGCGCGCCTGCTCCTGCTGCCGGGCATCCGGGGTGCGCAGGATGTAGGAGGGGTGGTAGGTGGCGATGATCCAGCGGTCGTCGAGCCGTAGCGGCCGGCCCATGAATTGCGCCAGGCCCCGTGGCTTGCGCTTGAGCAAGGCTTCCAGCGCGGTTGAACCCAGGGCCACCACCACCGTCGGCTGGATGTCGCGCAATTCCTGCTCCAGCCAGTAGCGGCAGGGGGCGATCTCCGGTCCCGGGGTGACGTGCTTGCGCCGCCTGCCCTGGGGAATCCACTTGAAGTGCTTGACCGCATTGGTCAGGAACATCTCGTGGCGCTCGAGGCCGGCTTCGGCCAGCGCCGCCATCAGCACCTGTCCGGCAGGGCCGACGAAGGGCCGACCGGCCAGGTCTTCCTGATCGCCGGGCTGCTCGCCGAGCAGCAGGATGCGCGCCGTGCGCGGGCCTTCGCCGGCCACCGGCTGGGTGGCCTTTTCCCAGAGCTCGCAGC